>NZ_JACONW010000063.1 GCF_014357575.1 Pseudomonas folii
TATCGCGGGCAAGCACCGCTCCCACAAGTACCGTATTTCAAATTTTACTGCGCAGTACGGCTCACTTCCCGCACCGGCTTGCCACGCGCTGGCTTGTCACCCGCCACGAAGTAATCCGCAGTGCTGCGAGGCAGCGGCGCGCGGCCGCGGATCTTGTCGGCGATTTTCTCGGCGATCATGATCGTTGGCGCGTTCAGGTTACCGGTGGTGATCAGCGGCATGATCGAGGCATCGACCACACGCAGACTTTGCATGCCATGCACGCGACCTTCGCCATCGACTACAGCCATTTCATCGGTGCCCATCTTGCACGAACACGATGGGTGATAAGCCGTCTCGGCATGTTCACGGATGAAGGTGTCAAGGTCTTCATCGGACTGCACTTCAATGCCGGGGCTGATTTCACGGCCACGGTATGGGTCGAGCGCAGGCTGCTGCATGATTTCCCGGGTCAGGCGGATGCCGTCACGGAACTCCTGCCAGTCCTGCTCGCTGGCCATGTAGTTGAACAGGATGCTCGGATAGTCCCGCGGGTTCTTCGATTTGACCTGAACACGGCCGCGGCTTGGCGAACGCATGGAGCCCACGTGAGCCTGGAAACCATGCTCCTGCACACCCTTGGTGCCGTTGTAGTTAATCGCTACCGGCAGGAAGTGGTACTGAATATTCGGCCATTCGAATTCTTCGCTGGAACGGATGAAACCGCCCGCTTCGAACTGGTTGCTGGCGCCGATGCCTGTTCCCAGGAACATCCACTCTGCGCCGATGGCAGGCTGGTTCCACCACAGTAGCGACGGGTACAGCGACACCGGCTGAGTGCAGGCATATTGCAGATACATTTCCAGGTGATCCTGAAGATTCTGACCCACACCTGGCAGGTCATGCACCACCGGAATATCCAGTGCGTTCAGGACTTCAGCGGGGCCAACACCGGAGCGTTGCAGAATCTGCGGCGAGGCAATCGCGCCGCTGCACAGCAAGACTTCCTTGCGGGCTTTGGCTTCGATGCGCGCATCGCTGTCGCCGACCATGTAGCTCACGCCGACCGCTTTTTTGCCGTCGAACAGAATCCGGTCGGTCAGCGCGTGAGTAACGATGGTCAGGGTCGAACGCTTCTTGGCTTCATCCAGATAGCCGCGAGCGGTACTGGCGCGACGGCCTTTGGGCGTCACGGTGCGGTCCATGGGACCAAAGCCTTCCTGCTGATAACCGTTGAGGTCATCGGTGCGCGGGTAACCGGCTTGCACACCGGCTTCGACCATGGCGTGGAACAGCGGGTTGTTGCCCGCTTTCGGCGTGGTCACGCTGACCGGACCGTCGCCGCCGTGATAGTCGTTGGCGCCGATGTCGCGGGTTTCTGCCTTGCGGAAATACGGCAGGCAGTCGGCGTAGGTCCAGTCTTCGAGACCGGGGTTCTTCGCCCAGCCGTCGTAGTCCATCGCATTGCCGCGGATGTAGCACATGCCATTGATCAGCGACGAACCGCCGAGGCCTTTGCCGCGACCGCATTCCATACGACGACCGCCCATGTGTGGCTCTGGATCGGTTTCGTAGGCCCAGTTATAGCGACGGCCTTGCAGCGGGAATGCCAGAGCAGCTGGCATCTGTGTACGGAAATCCAGACGGTAGTCCGGGCCACCGGCTTCCAGCAGCAGAACGGTGACGCCCGCGTCTTCGGTGAGACGGGCTGCCAAGGTGTTACCGGCCGAACCTGCGCCGATGATGATGTAATCGAATTCCTGGGACATTACTGCACCCTCTTTAAAAAAATGGGGAGGTCACGCTGTCCCGGTAGGAGCGAACTTGTTCGCGAGGAGGTATGCCTGACACACCGCATCGCCTGCCTCGCGAACGAGTTCGCCCCTACCGGGATTTCGGTCGTTACTTAGAACACCGAAGCGTAATCACCCAACTCAACCTGAACAGACTTGATCCGCGTGTACTGCGCCAACGAGCTGATACCGTTTTCGCGGCCTACGCCGGATTGCTTGTAGCCACCGACCGGCATTTTCGCGTCGGATTCGCCCCAGGCGTTGATCCAGCAGATGCCGGCTTCCAGCTGGTGAATCACGCGATGCGCGCGGTTCAGGTCTTTGGTGACGATGCCTGCCGCCAGACCAAACTCGGTGTCGTTGGCGCGGCGGATGACTTCTTCTTCGGTGTCGTAACCAAGGATGCTCATCACCGGGCCAAAGATTTCTTCCTGGACGATTTTCATGTCGTCTGTGCAGTCAGTGAAAACCGTAGGAGCCACATAAGCCCCCTTGGCCAACTCACCTTCAGTCAGTCGCTCGCCACCGGCCAGCAGGCGTGCGCCTTGCTCTTTGCCGGAAGCGATGTAGCCCAGCACGTTTTCCATGTGGGCGAAGCTCACCAGCGGACCGAAATTGGTATTTTCGTCCTCCGGGTCACCGACACGGATGCGCTTCACGCGCTCCAGGATTTTTGCTTCAAACGCAGCCTTCAACGCGTTGGGTACGAAGACCCGAGTGCCGTTGGTGCAGACCTGACCGGAGCTGTAGAAGTTGGCCATCATCGCAACGTCGGCGGCGCGATCCAGGTCGGCGTCGTCGAAGATGATCAGCGGCGACTTGCCACCCAGTTCCATGGTCACTTCTTTCAGGGACGAGCCCGAAGCGCTGGCCATGACTTTCTTGCCGGTTTGCACGCCGCCAGTGAACGAGATCTTCTCGATGCGCGGGTGCTCGGTCAGCCAGCTGCCGACTTCAGCACCGGTGCCCGGCAATACGTTGAACACGCCATCCGGCACACCTGCTTCGGTGTAGATTTCAGCCAGCTTCAAAGTGGTCAGCGAGGTGACTTCGCTCGGCTTGAAGATCATCGCGTTACCGGCGGCCAATGCCGGAGCGGACTTCCACAAAGCGATCTGAATCGGGTAATTCCACGCGCCGATACCGGCGACTACACCCAGCGGCTCGCGACGGGTATACACGAACGAGGAAGTGCGCAGCGGAATCTGCTCGCCTTCAATGGCGGGCACCAGGCCTGCGTAATATTCCAGTACGTCAGCACCGGTGACGATGTCGACGTATTTGGTTTCGGAGAAGGCTTTGCCGGTGTCCAGGGTTTCCAGCGCGGCCAGCTCATCGTTGCGTTCACGCAGGATGTCCACGGCACGGCGCAGGATGCGCGAGCGCTCCATGGCGGTCATTTCGGCCCAGATTTTCTGGCCTTTTTCGGCGCTGACTACGGCGCGTTCAACGTCTTCTTTGGAGGCACGCTGGACTTGAGCCAACAGCTCACCGTTGGCAGGGTTGATAGCGTCGAAAGTCGCATTGCTGGTGGCGTCGACGTAACCGCCGTCGATGTAGAGTTTTTGCTGTTCGAAACGGGCCATAAAGTCCTCGCAAATTCAGAGTGGCTGGCGATGACTGACGTCAGGTTGCCGTGTCGGATTGGGCAACGCCGTCTTGCAGCCGTTCGGTGCTCGTCTCATCAAATGTGAAACGTTTCAGCTCACCGCTTTCGCCAGTTGGAAATCCATATATTCGTAGGCAATCTGCAGCGCCTGATCGGTGTCGAACGCATCGCCCGACAGCGCGCCGCGCAGCCATAAACCGTCGATCAATGCCGCGAGACCGCGGGCCGCGCTACGCGCTTGCTCCGGTGCCAGTACGCGGCGGAACTGACAGCACAGGTTCGAATACAGACGGTGATCGTTGATCCGCTGCAGCCTGTGCAATGACGGGTGGTGCATGCTGGTAGCCCAGAAGGCCAGCCAGGTTTTCATTGCCGGGCCGTTGACCTGGCTGGCGTCGAAGTTGCCCTCGATGATCACTTGCAGATGCGCCCTTGGGCTGTCATCGGTGAGGGCCTGACGACGTTCACGTACGTTCAGGATCAAGGCATTCATCAGGTGGCGCATGGTGGCTGCGATCAGGCCGTTCTTGTCCTGAAAGTAGTGGCTGATGATGCCGTTCGAGACGCCTGCCAGACGAGCAATCAGCGCAATGCTGGCGTCGCCCATACCGACTTGATCGACCGCTGTAAGCGTGGCCTGGATCAACTGCTGACGGCGGATGGGTTGCATACCGACCTTGGGCATTCGCTAAATCTCCTGATTCGCCTGACTGATCGCTCTGCCCAAAAAGGCTCAGCCAGTCTAAAGATTTTTTATTGAACGTTCAATCAATAAAAAATGATGGGCGTGCGGAAAGCCTTGTAGATGCACATGTGTGGAGGTCTATCTCTGGAATGTGATTTCCCTTGTGGGAGCGGTGCTTGCCCGCGATAAGGCTGGACGCGGTTCACTTTAGGTCGCAGTGTTCTTATCGCGGGCAAGCACCGCTCCCACAGGCGGAAACGCATTTCACAGGGGAATGCGGTGTTGCTCCATCAACCCAGATTCTTGCCAAGCAGCGCGTGATACAACTCGCTATCCCCGAGAATCCCGACCACCTGGTTGCCATCCTGCAGCACCAGCTTGTTACCCGTCTGATAACGAATCTGCAGGGCGTCGCGCATACCGATATTGGAATGCACCAGTGTCGGTTTGCGGTCGAGGGTGTCCATGGATTGGCCGGGCGTCCAGTTTTGCAGGTCGAGTTGACCGGCACCCTGACGTGCGCCTTTGATGGTGTTGCCTTCGGCCAGTTCTAACCACGAATCAACGCTTGGGTCCAGACACACCGAGCCGTTGACCCGGGTGCAGTTGTCCAGCGTACGCATCAGGCTGCGGCCACACAGAACGTTGAGCGGATTGGTGTGGGCGACGAAGGTACGCACATACTCATCGGCCGGGTTGAGCACGATCTGCTCCGGCACGCTGTACTGCACGATGCGGCCGTCTTTCATGATCGCGATCCGGCTGCCCAGCTTGAGCGCCTCGTCGAGATCGTGACTGACGAACACGATGGTTTTATTCAGCTTGCTCTGCAGGGCCAGCAGTTCATCCTGCAAGCCCTGACGGATCAGCGGGTCGAGGGCCGAGAAGGGTTCGTCCATCAACAGAATATCGGCATCCATGGCCAGCGCACGGGCCAGGCCAACGCGCTGCTGCATGCCGCCGGATAACTCGTCGGGCTTCTTGTTGCGCCACTGGGTCAGGCCAACCAGTTCAAGTTTTTCGTCCACCAGCTTGCGGCGTTCTTTCTCGGGGCGGCCCTGCATTTCCAGACCAAAGCTGATGTTCTCGCGCACCGTCAGCCAAGGCATCAGGGCAAACTTCTGGAACACCATGGCAATGCGTTTGGTACGCATCAGTTTCAGCTCTGCCGGGGTGCAGTTGGCGATGTTGATCTGCGAGCCTTCGTGCTCGACGTAGAGCGCGCCGCGGCTCACGGTATTGAGGCCGTTGATGCAGCGCAACAGACTGGATTTGCCCGAACCGGACAGGCCCATCAATACGCAAATCTCACCTTTTTCGATGTCCAGACTGGCTTTTTCGACACCGACGATCTGGCCGGTTTTTTTCAGGATCTGGTCGCGGGTCAAGCCTTCATCCAGCAGCTTGAGTGCTTCGCGCGGATCATTGGCAAAGATAACGTCGACGTTATCGAATTTGATAATGCTCATGCGTCAGCCCTCACTTTGGTTTCGGGTTGTTTGCAGATACGGTCGAGCATGATTGCCAGCAATACGATCGCCAGGCCGGCTTCGAAGCCCTGGGAAATGTCAGCAGTATTCAATGCATTGACCACGGGTTTGCCCAGGCCATCGGCACCTACCAGTGCGGCAATCACCACCATCGACAACGACAGCATGATGCACTGGGTAATACCGGCGGCGATGCTCGGCATGGCGTAAGGCAGCTCGATACGCGTCAGCAGTTGGCGACGCGACGAGCCAAAGGCTTTACCGGCATCGAGCAATTCATGGGGTACATCACGGATACCCAGATACGTCAGGCGGATCGGCGCGGCAATAGCGAACACCACCGTTGAAATCAGACCGGGCACCACGCCCAGGCCGAACAGCGTCAGGGTAGGGATCAGATAAACGAAGGTTGGTACGGTTTGCATCAAGTCCAGCACCGGTCGCATCACGGTGTAGAACATCGGTTTGTGCGCAGCAACAATGCCCAGCGGCACGCCGATGATGACGCAGACGAACGTGGCGAACAGTACTTGAGCCAGCGTCTCCAGGGTTTGATCCCAATAACCCAGATTGAGAATCAGCAGAAACGACGCGACGACGAACGCGGTCAGACCCCATTTGCGCTGAATGAAGTGCGCGAGCAGGGCGATCAGGCCAATCAGCACGAAGGGGTTGAACCAAGTCAGCGCAAACGTCAGGCCGTGGATCATGGTTTCAAGCGATGACGCGATTGCATCGAAAGTGCTGGCGCCGTGTTGGGTCAGCCAGTCTACGAAGGCCGCGATGTACTCGCCTAAGGGGATTTTATGATCTGTCAGCATGGTATCGATTGTCCGCTTGCGGGAGAAAAGGGAGACAACAGGCGGGCTTGCCCGCCTGCGTGTCGGCTTACTTCGTCAGCTTGGCTTTTGCTGCCTCCAGGCCAGGTTTGCCGTCAATGGTGGTCACGCCAGCCAGCCAGGTGTCGAGCACTTGTGGATTGGCTTTGAGCCAGGCTTTGGCCGCAGCATCAGGCTTTTGCTTGTCGTCCAGCACCTTGCCCATCAGGGTGCTTTCCATGTCTAGGGTGAACGACAGGTTTTTCAGCAGTTGGCCCACGTTGCTGCATTCCTGGGCGTAGCCTTTACGGGTGTTGGTGAAGATGGTTGCCTGACCGAAGTTAGGACCGAAATACTCGTCGCCACCTGTCAGGTATTGCATCTTGAAACGCGTGTTCATCGGGTGTGGTTCCCAGCCCAGGAACACCACATCGGATTTGCGACGTTGAGCGCGATCAACCTGGGAGAGCATGCCCGCTTCGCTGGACTCAACGACTTTGAAACCGGCGTCTTTCAGGCCAAACGCATTCTTGTCGATCATGCTCTGGATCAGACGGTTGCCATCGTTGCCGGGCTCGATGCCGTAGATTTTTCCGTCCAGTTCTTTCTTGAACTTGGCAATGTCGGCGAAATCTTTCAGGCCCTTGTCATACAGCGCTTGAGGAACGGCCAGGGTGTATTTGGCGTTTTCCAGGTTGGCGCGAATGGTCTCGACGGTGCCTGCATCACGATAAGGCTTGATGTCGTTTTCCATGGTCGGCATCCAGTTACCGAGGAACACGTCCATGTTCTTGCCATCGGCCAGGGACTTGTAGGTCACGGGCACGGAAATCATCGTGGTCTTGGTTTTGTAACCGAGGGATTCGAGAACGGCGCTGGTGACGGCGGTGGTGACAGTGATGTCAGTCCAGCCGACATCCGAAAAGTTGACTGTGCTGCACTGCTCGGGCTCTGCGGCCTGTGCCAGCATCGGTAAACCCAGCGCAACAGCCAGTAGCAACGATTTTGAACCTTTCATGAGCGGACTCCCTTTGGTGTTTTTTCTCGCCATCAGCTTCGCAGGCTGACGCGATTTGGTGTTTTTCGGCTGATGTAAAAGGCGTTTGGCGAAGGCTCTTCCACTGCGCTGGCGAACGAGTCGACAACGATCATGTAACAGCAGAAATCAAACGCCTACAGGGGGCGTCGTAACCAGTACACAGGGCGTCGTATCCAGTGCTGGTAACGTCGCTTACAGGTTTTTTCAGTGCCGTAAGGCCTGTTTTCCTGACGGAAAACGGCTAAAACCGGCATAAGCCGTCGCGCCGAAAGCCGATGGAACGCGGGCGACGTTGGCGGGCATGAGTAAGTCGGTGTGGGATGCATCTGACTTTGTAAAAGCCCGATGATGTCAGCATCCCGGCGCACTGCCGTTTCAGCGTAGCAGCTGCAACAGCGTACGCTTGCGACCCTCGGGAACACCCATTGCGGTGGGTTTGGATACTCATTTGGGTGTTATGTTCCCCACGCCAGAGCCTTTACACGATCCGTAGGACCGGCTTTAGCCGGGAGGGCGGTATTTCTGAGCATGCAAATGTATCGGGTTTACCGACGCCCTCCCGGCTAAAGCCGGTCCTACGGGGTAATGGAAATTCACTGCGCACTTATCGAACATCCCCCCAGTTTTCCGCCACTTTTTGGCGCGAAAGCCCATGGGTGTGGCGCAGTGCTATGTCCTTCGATGCTCGAATTTGGTCGCGCTGTGCATAGAGTGACACTCCGAATCGGCATCCTGATCAGCCCTTCACACAAGTGCTACCGAATTGCTCACCCGCCCTTTATGAGCGTGGTTCGTGACGCTTCGCACGTCGTTAATCGACAACTCGGGTCGTTGCTGAATAGACGCATCGCGACGTCGTTTTCAGGGGTTATTGAATGGCCATTCAAGTTTAGGCATGGCATTTGCGTTGTCATCACAAAGCCCTGCTTCGTACGGGGCTATAACAAGAGCCTCCGCCTGAGGCCTCCAACCGCTTAGTGAGGAGATACTGTGATGACATCGTTCAACTCCGGGGCTCAACCCCAGAATCGCGCACCACAATCCATTGGCTTTCTGCTGCTGGATAACTTCACTCTGATATCTCTCGCTTCAGCGGTTGAACCTCTGCGTATGGCAAACCAGTTGTCAGGTCGCGAGTTATATCGCTGGACCACACTGACTGCCGACGGCGGGCAGGTCTGGGCCAGCGATGGTCTGCAAATCACCCCCGATGCGGCCATGCACAAGGCCCCGGCGATGGACACGGTGATTGTCTGCGGCGGCGTGGGCATCCAGCGTACGGTTACCCGTGAACATGTCAGCTGGTTGCAAAGCCAGGCGCGCCAATCCAAGCGCCTTGGCGCGGTATGCACTGGCAGCTGGGCACTCGCCTGCGCGGGCCTGCTCGATGGTTTCGATTGCAGCGTGCACTGGGAATGTCTGGCGTCGATGCAGGAAGCTTTCCCACGCGTTGCCATGAGCACCCGGCTGTTCACCCTGGACCGTAACCGCTTTACGAGCTCGGGCGGCACTGCGCCATTGGACATGATGCTGCACTTGATCAGCCGTGATCACGGTCGTGAGCTGTCGGCCGCGATCTCTGAAATGTTCGTCTACGAGCGCATTCGTAACGAACAGGATCACCAGCGCGTGCCGCTCAAGCACATGCTGGGCACCAACCAGCCGAAGCTGCAGGAAATCGTCGCGCTGATGGAAGCCAACCTTGAAGAGCCGATCGACCTGGACGAGCTTGCCGTTTACGTCGCGGTTTCCCGTCGACAACTGGAGCGCTTGTTCCAGAAATACCTGCACTGTTCGCCATCGCGGTACTACCTCAAGTTGCGCCTGATCCGTGCCCGGCAGTTGCTCAAACAAACACCGATGTCGATCATTGAAGTGGCCTCGGTGTGCGGCTTTGTTTCAACTCCGCACTTCTCCAAGTGCTACCGCGAATACTTCGGCATCCCGCCACGTGACGAACGCGTCGGGTCCAACACCGCCCAGCAAGTGTCGATGATGCCCATCCCGCAAGCCATGGTCCTGGCGCCGCTGTCTGGCCCGCTGTCTGCGTTGAGCCAGGCCAGGAACGAGTCGACGTTTGCGAGTGTGCGGTTGTAAGGATAACAAGGCGGTGTGTCAGGGACATATCTCGCGAACAAGTTCGCTCCTACCGTTGCGGCGCGGTGTTCCAGGCTTGCGCGCTTGAGGTAGGAGGCAACTTGTTGCCGAGGCGGTGTGTCAGGGAAATTATCTCGCGAACAAGTTCGCTCCTACCGTTGCGGCGCGGTGTTCGAGGTTTGCGCGCTTGAGGTAGGAGGCAACTTGTTGGCGAGGCGGTGTGTCAGGGACATATCTCGCGAACAAGTTCGCTCCTACCGTTGCGGCGTGGGGTTCGAGGTTTGCGCGCTTGAGGTAGGAGGCAACTTGTTGGCGAGGCGGTGTGTCAAGAAATATCTCGCGAACAAGTTCGCTCCTACCGTTGCGGCGTGGTGTTCCAGGTTTGCGCGCTCGAGGTAGGAGGCAACTTGTTGGCGAGAGGGGCCAACGCGGTGGTTCAGTTCGGGGGGGATATCACCGGTGTTGCTGCTTATACTGCGCGAGCCCTGGCAACAGCTGTTTATCAATCGCCTGTCTCACCGCCGGTAAAATCGTCGCGCTCCCCGTCAGCATCTGCTCCACCAGACGGCGCAGGGCGGTGGCGCGGTCTTCGGTCAGGCCGCAGACGGCTTGCATGCACGCCTGTTCCGCAGTGGCGCCGGAAGGCATTTCGAAGCCGATCGCTCTGAGCTGGCTGATCAAGTCTTCCTGGTCAATCAAGTCCGCGTGCATCATGTCGAGCGCTCCTTTTCTTATGAGATATGGAGCGATTCTGGTAGCGCTGGACAGTATCGGCAAGGCCCGTTTTTCTGAATGTCTGCCATGCCTAAAATCAGGTCGTTTTTGGCTAACAGGGGCTGATCAACAGGCAAAAAAAGGGGCCTCAAAGGCCCCTAATGACTAAAACAGCATTTACCAGTTGTAACGCACGCCTACGTTCACACCCCAAGGCTGCGCGATATTACGGCCCCTCATGTAATCGAAATCAGCATGCACCTGCAGGACATCCGTCAGCTGCGCCGCAACGCCCAGACCCAACTCAGCGCGAGTGCCCGACAAGTCATTGGTGAAACGGGATTCATTGATCTTCACCTTGTTGGAGGTCACGAACTCGCGAGCCACCGCTGCTTTGACGTAAGGCTGAACGAAGCCACCATCATCCAGCGCAAATTTACGACCCAAATGGCTACCGACTTTACCGAGCAGTGAGTCAGCTTTATTGCTGCGCGCCTCAAGTCCGTTATCCAGCTTATATTCTTCGCCGCTGACCCAAAGGCCAGACATCTGGGCATAAGGCTCAACGAACCAGGTTTCATTGAACGTGATGTGCTTTCCCACTTCAACAGAGGCACCCACGCCGTAGTTGTTGTAGTCGCCTTTGCTCTTGACGCCATCGCGCATGGTCACGTCCGCCGAGTTCTGGAAACGGTTGGCCTTGATCAGAGCGTCGATGTAAAAGCCGTTGTCCGCCAGCCAGGTGCTATAGGCACCAACATAGTAGCTGTCGACCTTGCCTTTGTTGCCTGCCTTGAGGTCCAGATCGGATTTGCTGTAACCGCCCATCAGACCAACCAGCCATTGCCCGTTGCTGCTGGAAATCGGCAGATCGGCACCGAAGGAAATACCTTGTTGTTGCTGCGAATACTCAATGCCGCCCGCAGCCGACATATCGTATTTGTTGCCGTAGGTGCGCATCCAGCCGCCACCTTGATTGCTGTCGGTACGCAGTTCACCCATACGGCTGCGCAGCGTAGCTGATTCGCCGTACCACACTGTCGGTGCGGCGCTGAACAGGCCAATGGCAACTTCAGTGCTTTTCGATACGGTGCCGGTTTGTACCAGGAACCAGTCGTTGCCGCTGGTACCATTCCCACGTTGCTCCAGTGCATAGGAATAAGCGCCAGCGTCGACCAGCCCGTCTGTGCTATCCACTGCGAACTGCGCATCGCCGTTTTCAATGTGAACCAGCTGACGATCAGCACCGCCCGCTTGTGGCTCTGCACCGGTATTTTCCACCAAAAGTTTGTGACTGCCGGTCGCCGTGCCGGATACGTTCAGCGAGTCGCCCATTCCAGCCGCCAGGTCGGTGCCCAGCCCAAAGCGGCCACTGCCTGTAAGCTCTTTGACATCCAGTTTGTGGAAGCTGGCATTGCCATCAGTCCCGCGCAGGTCAACCATGCCACCGTTCAGGTTCAGCTTGCCGACGGTGGAGTCATCTTCCATAACCCACAACGACGAATTATCGAGGGTCAGCGAGGTGGCATTGGTGATGGTGCCGGTCAGGCTGGCGTTGTTTTTCAGATCCAGGTTGGCGGTCGAGCCGTTTTCCACCACAACATCACCGATCAGCCGGCTGTTGTTGACGGTGAAGTTGGTAGTGACATCGCCTTGTACTTCAAGAATCACCCCGTTACCACCGGTCAATGTAGAGCCATTGGCCACTTCAATATTGGCTTTGGGGTCTACAAGCCCTGGAAGTCCGGAGACCAATAAGGCGCTGCCGTTTTTCCCCTCTACATGCGAGCCATCAATCAACAGGCCTGGGTCGACCTGGCCACCCGTTGAGTGGTAAGAAAACAGGACGGCACCATTATTGTCGCCGGTGACCGTGCTGCCCTCTCGGAACTGTGCGCTGGCGCCCGCAAGTACAACACCCACGCCGCCCGCGATAGGACCAATAGGCGCGGTACCGTCTCTGCCGATGACATCAGTGTTGCGCAATACAAGGATGGCACTATCTGTAACGTTGATGCCTCGGCCGACGCCCGAAACTTCACTGTTGCGCACTGTCGCTTCCGAGCTGCCTGAACGCCCCTGCAAACGAATGCCATAGCTTTCGCTACCGGAGGTCGTGGAGGTTGCAGTGATTTTTGCGTTGTCGATGGTTGCCGAGCTGTCGATGAGCGTGATGCCGGCGGTGTCGACGGCGTCCACCCGACCGTCGTCGATAATAACCCTGGAGCCCTGATGCGCCGTGATGTCCTTGGTTGCGCCTTTATTGCGCACGACGAGTTCTGAATTGCTCTTTAACTGGTAGTTCTCAACGGGGTCACCGTCTTCGACGAAGAACTTGCCGCCGGGTGGGACGTCTTTTGCAGTGACGTGCTCCAGGGGAATTAATGTGCCGATCACCGACAACGTAAGACACCCTCCGATAGAGGGGATTTTAGAAAATTTCATAATTATTTAGCACCCTGTGTCCGTAGTGACGGACTAGTTGAAGTAGGGGCGCTATTAGATAGAAAGTTCCTACAGTAATCGGTAGGGCTATTCCCGCATATGTGTAGGACGTTTCCTATTGATATGGCTCCATATTCACCATTGGACAGGCTTTTTATACGTCTACCACGCGTACCGTAGACCTATATTGATCCCCCAGGGTTGCTCGATATTGTCACCGTTGCTGTAATCCACATCAGCGTGCATTTGCATTACATCGCTCAATTGCGCCACGACACCTGCGCCGAGCTCGCCACGAGTGCCGGACAAATCGTCGCTGAATGTGGTGCTGTTGACCTTGACCTTATTGCTGCGCGCAAATTCTTGCGCCCCGGCAACCCGCACGTAAGGTTGCACAAATCCACCTCTGCCAAGGTCGATGGTCCGGCCAACGTAAGTTCCGACTTTGCCGAGCATTGAATCCGCGTGATTGCTGCGGGCCTGCATGCCGTTATCAAGGCCGTAATGCTCACCGGAAACCCAGAGGCTGGAGAGTTGTGCATAAGGCTCGACGAACCATTTGTCCCCAAGTTCTATGTGCTTGCCACCTTCAATTGAGCCGCCGAAACCATAATTGTTGTAATCGCCCTCGGATTTAACCCCGTCACTCATGAGTACGTTGGCTTTATTCTCAAAACGGTTAGCCTTGACGACGGCGTCAATGTAGTAGCCCGATGTCGACAGCCAGGTGCTGTAAAGCCCCATGTAATAACTGTTCACATCGCCTGACGTGCCGCTTTTCAGATTCAGCTCCGAGCGACTCACTCCTCCCATTACACCCACCAGCCACTGCCCATCGGCACTGGGTAGCGGGGTATCGACACCGAAAGACATGCCCTGCTGATTTTGTTGGTAGCTCACTTGATCGGTTGCCGAGATATTGAATTTGTTTCCATAGGCACGCGCCCATACGCCGCCCGCCGTATGACCTTGACGCAATTCACCCATCCGGCTGCGCAACGTGGTCAGTTCGCCGTACCAGACGGTCGGCGCCGCGCTGAAAAGCCCCACAACAGCCCGAGTACCCGGCGTTATGATCGGCTCTCCCGGCTCAGCCGGATCAGGCCCGGGATTGGTTGTGGTGGCCTGTACCAGAAACCAATCCGTGCCGCGCTTCTCCAGCCGATATTCGAATGTGCCTACGTCCACCATGCCACCGGGAACAGCGAACACCCCGTCACCACTGCCGGTATGCACGACTTGCTGAGCGTAGTCCTCCTCGATGGGATCCACCCCCGTGTTTTGTATCGCCAGCGTGTGGCTACCGCTTGCGCTTCCTGTCACGTTGATCAGATCGCTCGAGTGGCCCGCCAGGTCGGTGCCCAATGCGAAGGTCCCCGAGCCGGAAAGCGCTCCAAGCGTTAGCACACGAAAGCCCGCATTGGCGCCCCGCAGATTGATCGTACCGCCGTTCAGCGCCAGATTGCCGACAGACGAGTCGTTGATCATGTTCCAGCGCGAGGTTGAGTCCACACTCATGGTCTGGGCGTTACTGATCGTGCCCGTCAATAGGCCGTTGTTACTCAGATTTATCCCGGCAGCAGTTGCTGCATCCTGGACAATATCGCCCGTCATCTGGCTTTGATCGATGTTCAATGTGCCAATATTGCTCAGTTGGCCGGTGAGCGTCGACTGGTTGCTCAGGGAGATCGATGCAACTGAACCGCTGGTTTCGACGACGTTGCCGGTAAACGTGCTGCTGTTCATGTTCAGGCTGCCGATGTTGGACATCGTGCCCGTATAAGCAGAGTTTCCCGCCATGGTCACGGGCACTGTCGAGCCTGCGGGCACGCTCAGGTTTCCGGTCACCGTGCTGGCGTTGATGTCCAGGCTGTGAATGTCCGTCATGTCGCCTGTGAGGCTGGCGCTGTTACTTAAATCAATGTCGACAATGTTGTTATTGAACACCTGCACATTGCCCACCAGTGCACTGTTATCAACGATGAATTCGAGTGTCGCGATGTTCGCGCCGGTCCCCCCCGGCTCACCGACCTGGAGAACCGTGGCGTTCCCCGCATTCAATGTTGTGCCGTTACGCACGATGACACTTGGCGTTGCTGCAGCACTCAGTGCGTCTACGAAAATAGCGCTGCCAGCGGTCCCGGTTACGGTACTGTTGTCCAGCACCAGCGAGGGGGCCGGTGCAGCATTGCCGTCCTCAAGAATTAAGACTCCACGGTTGCTGCCAGTGATGGTGCTCCCCCCCTGAACGGTGGCATTGCCCCCGAACAGCACCAACCCATAACCGTTGTCGGCGATGGTCGGGCCTGAGCCTGTCCCCGTCACCTGAGTATTGGTCAGCGTTGCTGTGCTGCCATTGGCTACGTTCACCCCTCGGCCAAAGCCATTGATGATGCTGTTGGTAACCGTCCCTGTCGAAGGCGTACCGGCCAGATTGACCACTGCCAGACCCACTCCGGCCGTAGCGTCAATGGTCGAGTTCAGTACGGTAGTGGTGCTGCTGTTCACCCTCAGCCCCAGAACGTTGCCGTTACCTGCTATTGGCGTGACTGTAGCCCCCGACAAGTTCACTGTTGATCCGGCGTCTGCACCAATGCTCAGCGTCTGTGCGCCGGGAAGGACATTCAGCGTCGCGTTTTGCAGCGTCCAGAACTCTGGTGGGAAACCCGGCTGCACATTAACCGTCTGTCCAGGAATGAGCGCTGCGCCGCTGGCTGAATCGACCCATGCAAGCGAGGCGATAAGAAGTGCCGTACAGTGGCAGGTCTGTAGTGTGATTGTGGAATTAAGGCTCATGTAAATACCTCCTTGAAAACACGAGAACCTGCATAATCGTTGGGACTCAAGTGAATAGTCGGTGGCCACGCCAACCCATTAGGGGCGAAGTAATCGTCTGTTTGGTTATATTGGGACAAATAATATAACCGTGGGGTGCGGCTGTTACATTATTTGGCGATAAGCCTTATCGCGTATGGTTAGTTTGTTGTTTAACTGTTTGAAAAATATCAATTAAACGTCGAGCGGTAGGCGGGTTTACTGTCACTTATGACAGGTGACAGTCACAGGGATCGCGCCAATACTTTTACCTGGTTCGCACACAGGGAGTCATTGTAATGAAAATGAAACAGCAAACTAGCCGGCAGCCATCACAAGGGCCTCTTCCCATAGTGGAAGTACCGTTTGTTCCCGATGATGGAAAGTTGCCTCATGATCAATGGGACCAGAATCTGAGGGTTGCAGTACTCAATCACCCCAGCTTTGTGGCCGGAACAACCATCCAGCTGACGCTCAACTCCATCGGCTATGGTGCTCCTTTACCCGTAGCCCCAGAGCATGTTGGTGACCCCTCCATACGCTATACATTTGAATTGTCAAAAGAGGATTTCCCCGCCGGGAATCCAGCTGTTGAGGTCGCGCTTAACTACAAGGTGCAATACCCGGGCAGTGATGACACCTCGTCGTCACCCTTCACTTACAAGCTGATATTCGACAAACAACCGCCGGGTGGCGATACGCTGGCCTATATCAACTTCACGCCTGAGCAACTTGCAGGTATCTATCCAGCCGATATTGTCGACGGTAATCTGCGTGCAGTTCTGTCGCCCTGGATGGGAATGGCGTTGGGCGACAAGCTGACGCCGTGGCTGGGAAGTGCTGCCCCCGATGAGGTCAATATTCCTGACGGGCTGATTCCGCAGGCCGAGGTTGAAATCCAGCAGGGTGGAGTCGGCAGACCGGTGACAGTCTTGTTCCCGCAATCACGCTTGGAGGCATTGGGCGACATCCCGCAGCATTTTGGTTACCAGCTAAAAGATGCATTGGGCAATACCAGCAACATTGCACCCACTCGTGAGATTCCGGTGCACCTGCAAACCCCGGGTATCAATCGCCCAACTTCAGGCAATGATGCTCAGCCGACCCCACTTGTTAGAAGACGGCAGGGCACCACGCTCCCGCAAGTCGTTGTTACGGGTGCCAGGCCCCGTGATGGTAGATTACCCAAGACCATGCCGGGTACGCGAATTGCGGTCACTATTCCTCCACCTCCCGTTTACCGCCCAGCACAAACGGCCCAATTGTTGGTCAATGGTTTTGAACTCGCTGATGCCATTGGGCCGACTGTACCCATCGCGGCGACGGGGGATACCACTATCTATATCGAGATAGCTGACCAGCCACCTTTAACACCTGACAAGGAGCCAGGTGTGGTCTGGTCTCTTGATTATTGGCTTGCTGACCCCTTGGCGGGTACTGCCGGGCCGTCGTACAAACCGCTGCAGATTATCTTCGATACTTATGCCCCCGGAGGAAATCCACCCACTCCACCTGCCATATCGTTCACGCCTGAGCAGGCGTCGGGAATTACTGAAGACGATATGGAGAGTCCTACCGGTGGCCTCAAGGTTCATCTTGCTTCCTGGTATGACACCGATTATGACGATCAGGTTGAACTGTGGCTTGGTGATGGGCCGTTGGTTGGGGACGGTGCTTACATCTTGCCGCTGCCACCTCTAGTGACAAACCCGAGCGGCGGTATCGATGTTGTGTTCCCGCGCGCGGAGTTGCTGGCCTTCACTGCGGGCGAAATCTTTTTCGGTTATCGAGTCACGGACTGGGCAGGTAACGTCAGCAATTTGTCCTCGACCACGGGGATTAACGTGTACTTGAGCGGGGTGCCTGGAAATCTGCTCGCACCTCTAATTCCGGAAGCTGCGCCGTACAATCCGGCAGATGGCAGTGGCTCGCCGCTAGGCTCAGGCCTGCTGGTATGGGATGAGGCCAACCCGACGACGACTATCACCATTCCCGCCTACGACAACCCTGCAGTCAATGACCGTATATACATCAAGTGGAATACTCAGACTAATATTCCGCCCGTCACTGTTTTGCAAGGCGATATTGATGATGCCGGGACGAATGGTTATTTGCTAAAAACTGAATTGCAGTTCAAGCCGTATGTTTTGCCCGACCCGGGTGGGGACAATATCGGGATCTGGTATGAAGTTCACTCTGTAAACGGCTCACCTGCAGTGGAGTCGCCTCGCCAATGGATAAATGTCGATCTCGAAACTCCCGGCGGGCAACCCGACCCTGATCCTGATACGCCGGAACATGAGAATATGCAGGCGCCGCAGTTACTGAGTGACTTTACAGGCAGTGTGCCCAATGTTATTTCCGCAGACGCTTATACGTCACCTGCCAAACTTACCGTTTTCAGGGCCGGTGCCATAACTCCGGCTCAGCCAATCTGGCGTGTTGGGGACAAAATCAATTTCTACTGGGGGGCGGATCATACTGACGATCCCGCGGAGGTGCAAGTTGATGCAGGGAATGAGGCGACAAATATTATTATTCCTATACCCGCGACGATGATCAGTGACAATGGGCCGGGGTCTGCCATTCCATTGTATTACGTTATCAGTCGTGAACTGAGCCCAGGCAATACATCCAGCGCCAAGTCGCTCATTACTTCGCTTAGTGTAACCTCCCCGAACGCTTTGCCGGGTGGGCCTGGTGATTTGCTCGCTGCTGATTTACCCCAAGCGGTAACCATCCCGGGTTTTCCGTTCAAGGTTATTCAGCATGATGTGGGGCATGCGGGCACTATGTTGCGTGTTCCTCTGCGCAGCGTAGTGAACGTGGCCAAAGGCGACTATGTCAGTGTCAACTTTGTGGGTCGACTAAGTCAGAGTGACCCAACGGCCGCGCCTATCGAAGAATCCCGGATCAAGATCGATGATCATCAGATCAACGCGGATGATGATATTCTCGGGTATTTTGAAGTGCCGTTGCCTTACTCCAAAACATACTTTTTATGCGAGGGAATAGCGACCACCGACTATACAATCAGAAATGCTGCTGGAGCCAAGGCCGCTCTTCAGCAGGTAACGTACTTTGCACTTTATGAACCTGGGCAAGGGTGCAGATTGCCGACGCCTTGATTGTTATTGGCTCGCATCGGCAGCACGGGGCTGGTTTGATTTGGATAGACCAGCCCTTACTTAATAAAGTCAATAAATCGAAACGTCACTGATCGTCACAGTACAAGGATGATTAACATGAAGATTAATAACTTGCCGGGCCCCCAGGGTGGGCGGGTATTGGCCCCCCTGGTATTTCAGGGCATCAATGATTCTCCCGACAACCCACGCCTGGGGTTAGGGTACAAGCAGTTATCAGATCCTACTTCCATTGTGGGCTTGATTGCCAAACTTCCGGAAGTCAAGCGTCTGCGCGACTTATATACGCTTTATTGGGATGACGTCATTGTTCAAGAGTACGAACTTGATCAGACCATCATCGATAAGGGCTGGCTAAGCTTTAGCGTACCGGCCAGCCTTATTGAGGTACCTGAAGGTCGGGTCTACTACCATCTGTACTCCCCGGTCGGTAACGTCTCTGATGAATCGATTCTGCGGACCATCCCCGTAAAACGTCGTGTTCCTGGCGGGCTAGACCCTGATCTCGATACGGGAATAAACGAGGGGCTGCTGCCTTGCACGGTGACCCCCGACCCCGTCAGCGATGTTGACAGTGCCGTCACTGTGGAAGTGCCGGCCTGGATATATCAAGCATTGGGCGACGAGTTGACGGTGATGTGGAACAACATTCGCGTCAATCATCCAAAACTGCAAGCTTTGGGGCCACAGAGCGTGATCATCCCCAAGAATGTCCTCGAACAGGGAGGCAGCAGTGATCACTTGCTGGTCAATTATGAAATTCGCGATATCGTCGACAATTACTCGTTTGTATCCCCGCCTACCTATGTAGTGGTTGAAATCGATCCTGATGCGCTGATTGCTGCGCGGGTCCGTGAAGCTGATCGTACGACACGGGTGCTTGACCTGGTGGCGCTGGGTGACAACGACGCCCATGTGGATATCCCATCCTATATTGGTAATGGCAAGGGTTATGAGGTGACGCTGACTTGGATAGGCAAAACGCCAACCGCCATTATTGAGCTGCTTTTGCCGCCTCAACGGGTGGATGACCCGTCGTTTGATCACGCGCAATTCACCATCCCCAACCCGGATATAAAAAATATAGCGGGCGGCTCTGCAGTGGTGCGTTACAGCCTCAAGCAGGATGATGTCACGGTTGAAAAAAAATCACGGACTACGACTATCACGCTTACCGGGTTGCCGGTGCAATTAGCCGAACCAGTGGTGGATGAAGCCAATGGTACGACTGTGATTGATCTAGCGGACGTTGTGGGCCCGGACGTTACTGTTACCATTGCCCCTTATCTGGGTCAAAACGCTGGCGATAAAGTCCTGCTTACATGGCATGGCACTCCCGCGCAAGGCGCCCCGGTCAACTACACCGATGATGTGATCATCATGGCGGGTGAGGAAAAAGATCCGGTGATATTTAAAGTCGGCAAAGTGGATAACCTCGACCCTTTGGCAGACGGCAGGTTGTCATTGAGCTATCAAGTCGTCTTTAAAGTCAACGATGTTTTGCAACCCTCGCCGGTAGCACAATACACCGTCCGTGCAGTGACGACCGGGCCGGTCACCGGGGATGAAAGCTTTGAATCTCAACCCCTGGGCCCACTGCAAATGAATACCCCTTTGCCGTTCGCCAACGGTTTGACAGTTACCGTCACACTTGCAGCTGGCACCACGGCGCTTGATCCTAATATTCCCCAGTTTGGGAATGTGGCCCTTTATTGTGCGAGAGGTAGCAAGATAAAGTTTGAGTTCGGCGGTACGATCGCCCGGTTCTTGATAAGTCATACGTTTACATCGCAACCAAACACGCTGGAGTTTTTTGATTCGACCGGATTGGTGGCGACGCACACTTTGACTATTGGTTCCATCAGCGGGGTTAACAATGACGACTTTCGGTTACCCCGGCCCTGCACGTATTGCGAGTTAGCCGTGTTCGCAACCAGGGACGTCATGATCGATAATCTGGTATGGCTATAATTTATTCAAGGTGTTAAACGATCACCCTTTGCCGTTGTTGATGGGAACAGGGGGCAACGGTCAAGCGACTGAAGCCAATAGCGGGTTGTTTTGGCAGTTTACATAGTACGGATCTCGATAATGAGTATTCATATGTCAGACCTCTCACCTCTAGGGCCTCTTGATACAGAGGTCACGGGGGTAGAGTTTCCGAAAATTGTCAGCGTTGTGGATTCCCACGGAGCAGTTCCTGAAGGTGGCACCACTTCTGATAACAAGGTGATTGTTTCCGGCACTTCGTCTCCGGCTGAAACATTAGTCGTCATCGTCATCTCTAATACAGGTGAGGGTGGCGACGTATTGTTAAGGGGCGGGAAGTGGAGCTTCCAGATCTCGGGCCTTCGACCAGGCGAGACGTATCAACTGCTTGCTATTGGATTTTCTACTGTTTCCGAACAACGAAGTTTTCAGGTGAGTAAGTAGGGGCAATGTCGTGTTTACATGAGCCAATGTTTCATTTCAGACCGGTGATAGCGCGTGGGGCAGGTCGACACTTACCGCCATTAGAGCTACTTTGCTTAGTGCAGGTGAGACCATGCCTAATCAACGTCAATCCAGATCCAGGCGTATCGCTTTCAGCGCACGAACAGTGCTCACTCCAGGTCGGGTAGTTATTTCATGTTCGATAAGAGTGAACAAGGGGCAGGTGTGCTGCGCGACCTCGCGGCGATTGAAGATTGATCGCGCTTGATAATGAAGTTGCATTTGGAAATCGCCAAACAATCTAACCACTGTCATTTATAGCAGTGGTTAAAGCGCGATTGATCATCAATACTTTCCATAACCCGTTTCATCAACCCTGACGTCAGTATGTCGTCAGCAAACTTACTTCGCTTAATGCAGGTATACCCCATGAATAGTCAACGTACTGTCTCCAGCATCACCAATGTAAAGGACAGCAAGGGCAACCCGGTCGATAACGGCGAGTCCACTGATGACCCGCTCCTGACGGTTTACGGAGGCGGGACTGCCAGTTCGGTAGTGTTCGTCTACGACAATGGCGACCTGTTAACAACGGCCTCGGTGACCATTGATGATGGCACGTGGGATTTCACGGACACGTTCGAACTGGGGCGGCATGCGTTTACCGTCCGCGACACGCTGGCAGGGGTGGATTCACCCGAGTGGGTGGTTACCGTGGGCGTTGCTGCTGTGCGGCCGACGATCGAAGCAGTCGTTGACTCTGCTGGCGTACCTGTCCCCGATGACAGCAGTACCTCTGACCCGAGCGTTATCCTGTCTGGCACAGCTGAGCCAGACGCAGTCATCGAGATTGATGATGAAGGTGCATCGTGGGGAACTACGCTCGCGCCCAATGGCCTGTGGACCAAAACTCTCACGGGGTTGCAACCGGGCAGGCATGTATTCGTTGCCAAGGCTGTGATTAGCCAGGCGACATCGGCTCCATGGGTGATCACTTATGTGTTCGAGCGCTTGATCATCGATACATCTCCCGCCATTTTGAATGGGGTCCTGTATCACGCGTGGACTGCGCCGCCCTTTCCGCCAGCGGGCACTTATGTGGACAGGCCGGCCAGCGGTGGTGTGCCACCTTATAGCTACATGTCTGCCAACCCCGCCATCGCCACGGTGGACGAAAGAGGTCGCGTGATTTCGGCTGGTAATGGGATCACTACGATTACAGTGACTGATAGTGCGGGCAGCACTGCAACGTTCACGGCCATTGTGTCGAATGTTTATCAATTATTCGGGGCTGGACTTCGCACCAATCATACGTCTGCCTCGTATGCGGTGAGAGATATGGGAGGCTATCTGCCCTCGATAGCTGAGTATCGCTTATTCAGGGCTGCCTACGGTGATGAAGCAGGGCAACTGACACCGCTTAATTGTTGGACAAGGGATCAGGCGCCCGGGCCAGACTTAACGAACTGTTGGTCTTTTGTACCTTCAACGGGCCAGGAGCAATTAATCCCGTGGCAGTCGCCGGGGGATGCTTTTGGTATCGCCGGACGGCTTTGATGAATGGTTTACCTTCGCGTTTTAAGTTTTAAGTTTTAAGTTGATACAGAGACGGGTCAGATATATTTCGGCCTGGACATCACTTGCCGATAGCAGGCACCGCCTTACCCCCTGGACCGCTCAGCTGAAATGTTTTCCTGTAGGAGCGCACGAGCACCGCGAGGGCGCGATAGCTGTCTGTCTGATACACCGCCATCGCTGCCTCGCGCTGCTCGTGGACTCCTACAGACGCATTCCAAGTCGGGTAGTTATTTCATGTTCGATAAGAGTGAACAAGGGGCAGGTGTGCTGCGCGACCTCGCGGCGATTGAAGATTGATCGCGCTTGATAATGAAGTTGCATTTGGAAATCGCCAAACAATCTAACCACTGTCATTTATAGCAGTGGTTAAAGCGCGATTGATCATCAATACTTTCCATAACCCGTTTCATCAACCCTGACGTCAGTATGTCGTCAGCACACTTACTTCGCTTAATGCAGGTATACCCCATGAATAGTCAACGTACTGTCTCCAGCATCACCGATGTAAAGGACAGCAAGGGCAAACCGGTCGATAACGGCGAGTCCACTGATGACCCGCTCCTGACGGTTTACGGAGGTGGGACTGCCAGTTCGGTAGTGTTCGTCTACGACAACGGCGACCTGTTAACAACGGCCTCGGTAACCATTAATCGTACGTGGGATTTCACGGACACGTTCGAACTGGGGCGGCATGTGTTTACCGTCCGTGACTCGCTGGCGGGAGTGGATTCACCCGAGTGGGTGGTTACCGTGGGCTCGGCGGAACTGGATTTACCAGAACCCACCGTCAGCCAAGCCCCCGGCGGCATCCTCAATCCGATCGATGCCATCAACGGCGCAACGGTCGTGGTGACCTATGCCATGCAAACCACCGACACTATCGGGATCAGCTGGAACGGGCAGGATAATCTGGTGCCCACCCAGCCTGGCAGCACGCTCGGCAGCGTGACCTTCACCATTCCGGACTCTGCAGTGGCGACCGTTATCGGTAAAACCATACCAGTCTTGTATGCCGTGGTGCGCAATGGTGTCGCGAAACCCTCAACGGTGCTCAACCTGACAGTACAAACCCTAAGCGACTCCGTGCTTGAGGCACCGAGAATTCTGCAGGCCACCAATGATGGAAGCCTCGATGTTAGTGCTCTGACCGGTGATGTCGATCTTAGGGTCAAGCCTTGGCCGTTCATTGCGGCGGGGCAGCGGATTTCCCTGCGGTTTGAAGGTACCAAGGCGGATGGCTCGGCTTATAACTGGTCGCATCCTACGTGGCAGAACTTGCCGATTAGTTCGACGGGGGAGCCGAGTACAACTGTGGCGCTTAGCAGTCTCAATGAATTAAAGGCTGGTTCAAATCTTGTACTGGTTTTTGAGGTGTCTTTCGGTGACGGGACGACTAATGTCTCGTTTCCAGCTAGATTGTACAAACTTGTTACTTATCTTAGGACTGAGAATTTCGACCTGCTTCCCTATCGGCAGTTTCTGGTAGGAACAATTGTTGAAACCCCGGTGATGACGTTAAGGTTTTTGTCGGGAGAGGGGTATATGACTATAGCAAAGTATCCTCATTCATCTTATCCCATAGCACCGGTGCCAGGTCAGATGGAAGGTAACGCTCTGACACTTTGTCTTGGGGCTCTTGAGTCTAGGCCCATTCCACAAACTCTGGAAGTTAAGCCTAGAGTGCCTTGCTCGAGAGTTAGCTTTTATTACACTTGGTTGGACAACGATATGGTGGTGCGATTTTACGACTCGGCAGGTAATGTTATTTTAGAAAAAGTTCTGCCTCACACTGAGTCGTTAGTGGCGTTGTTTGACGAATCTGTCAATCGGCGCATTGAGCGAATGGAAATTACCGTAGGGGACTGGAGTTGCTTTGATTATTTTAGTTTCTATGGCTAGCAAGTATCGAACCTGTTTGAGGTGGCGGGGGTTTTAATCTGATTATTTAGCATGCTATAGGTATTTTTGTAATCATAGAGTATAGCGTGAAGGTTCTTGCGAAAAACCAACTCACGGCGATGTTTGCTCTTTCAGCATGGCGTGCGGTTTGCAGGAGACCTATCTGAGCACGCGGATTCGACACGCTCTTGCATTGTGGTATGTCCGTACTGGTTTTTGAGGGGGCAATGGAGTCGGGGGCTAAAAGCACCACTAAGAAGTGTCGGCATATTCCCACGAATGGTCTCTTATTAGCCGACTCCCGACATTACGGAACTGCACTCGCGATAAACGAATTTATCGCGGGCGTAAATAATATTTGTTGTGACAGGTGAAGTTTATAAAGAACTCTTGAGCACCTGGCACGGCGCGTGAAAAGCTTTCAGGTAACAGTGTTAATCGCGCCGTATAACCAACGCAACCATTGAATATTTCCAATCAATCTAACCACTGTCATTTATAACAGTGGTTGAAGCGTCATTACTCGCCAATACTTTCCATAACCCGATTCGTCAAACCTGACATCAGCATGTCGTCAGCAAACTTATTTCGCTTAATGCAGGTATACCCCATGAATGGTCAACGTACTGTCTCCAGCATCACCGATGTAAAGGACAGCAAGGGCAACCCGGTCGATAACGGCGAGTCCACTGATGACCCGCTCCTGACGGTTTACGGAGGCGGGACTGCCAGTTCGGTAGTGTTCGTCTACGACAACGGCGACCTGTTAACAACGGTCTCGGTGACCATTAATCGTACGTGGGATTTCACGGACACGTTCGAACTGGGGCGGCATGTGTTTACCGTCCGTGACTCGCTGGCGGGAGTGGATTCACCGCCCTGGATCGTGACCGTGGGTGAAGCGGCTGTAAGGCCGGAGATCACCCGCATTGAAGATTCAGCAGGCAACCTGATCGTTCGGGGGGGAACGACTGAAGATGACCGTGTGACGGTTTCCGGGACAGCTCAGGCGGATGAGTCTGTGGAAATCGAAGATGGTACAGACGGATGGGGCTCCGTGCTGGCCACGGGTGGTGTTTGGACGAAAAGGCTACTCGGACTGGAATTAAAGGATTACTCCATCACAGCCAGAGGCCGTTACGGCAGTGAACCCGTTTCGGCAGCATGGCGCTTTACCGTAGCCGAGGCGACGCTGACGATAGACAGCGTCAAGGATGCCGAAGGCGTTGAAATTCCCGACGGTGGAACGACTGTCAGCAGCAGCGTAACGCTGACCGGAAGAGCCAATGCCGATCAAGACGTGGAGATTCTCGATGATATGTCCCTGCTGGGCACTGTAAGGGCAGCCGGCGGCCACTGGACACTTGTGTTGCCATCACTGGCGGCTAAAGTTTACAGAATCAGGGCTAGGGGACTGTATGGCGACAATCCGGAATCGGAGGTGTGGACGCTGACAGTCCAGCGTGTTGTGGGGCGTGAAAATTTTGAGAGTCGACCATTAGGCTACCTTCCTATGAACATCGATGTATTATTTTCAGATGGGCTTATAGGTTTCTTTGCTCGAGTCGCTGCCGCTCCATATATCTACCAAAGTGATCGGGTCCCAGCTTTAGGGCAGAGAACGTTTTTGGTGCCCCCTCGCCGTAGTGTCATTTTCAAGTTTGGAAGGCCAATTATACACTTTACTTTTACTAGTGTGGGAGTTAATAAGCCTGAGCATGTTATGGTGTTTTTTGATGTCAATGATGAAGCAGTCAAAATTCATTATCTTCCTGTGACTAATGATTTAAATGGATATGTGGCGCATATACCTCTTCCCAAGCCATGCGTTCGATTTGAGCTTACAGTCCTCGACGAAGGTATTTCAGATGGCGGCATTGGTATCGATAATTTCGAGTGGTACTGATAGAGCAGCTTTTTCAGGCTTCGAGTTTTCTGTAGTGCGCCATAGGTCGGGACCTGCATGCTCATCAGAAGCACTCAATGCAGCTTTTCGTATGAGGTGACAAGGTCTTCGCCTTGAATGGACATCTTAAAAGCGCCGGACGCTATTAGATATTCCCACTCATATTAACCACTGTCATTGTCGACAGTGGTTAATATGTCATCGATTGCCAATTCTACCCACAGCCCGAGTTATCAACCTTGACATCAGGATTTCGTTGGAAAGCTTAGTTCGCTCAATGCAGGTATACCCTATGGATAGCTAACGTATTGGCTCTAGCATCACCAATGTAGGGGGTAACAATGCCGTACGGTTGATAACGGCAGGCCCGGCGTCGGCCCCCCATTTCATCCTGACCCGGCAGCACATACGTCTGTACCACAACCGATCCCATCCATTAAAGCGACGACCTTTCAAGACGCAATTTGAACGTGGTGGCGTCGCTACCTGCGCTGCAGGCATCTCCACCATCCACCCCGGCCGCCACCCCCCACCTCATCCCGCCGCGGCAACAAACACGGCATATCCCGCAACCGAATCCACGGCTCATCCTGCCAATGCATCACATTCAGTTCGCCGGTATTCCATTCCAGCACCCCTGGTGTCGGGCAGTTGTGATCAAGTGTTAGCTGGCCGTAACGCAATCTCGGCAGCACGCTGTAGGTCAGCCATTTGCGCAGTGGCAGGTTGGCAGGATTCGGGTGGTAGACAAGCAGGGCGTAGACGGCGGATTCGCTGACCATGAGGGTTTCTTTCGCGTCGCCGTAGTAGCTCATCAGCACGTTGCGGCGTTGGTCCGGGGCGAGTTTGCGGGTGAAGCGTTCTTCGAGGAACAGGCCCATCATGCGGCCCAGATCCCGGGCGCAAAACCAGGCCTGGCGCTCGATGAGCAGGGCGTGTAGTTGGTATTTGTGGCGGGTGAACACCATGGGTTCGAAAGGCTCTTGCATTACGTCTGTCCGTATTGGCTTTATTGAGGGACCAAAGGCGTCGGGAGCTAAGAACACCATTAAGAGTGCCGGCATATTCCCCCGAAGGGTCTTGTATTAGCCGACTCCCGACATAACGGACGTGCAAAGGCATTATGCACTCGCGATAAACGAATTTATCGCGGGCACAAAAAAACCGCTGTCTGTCGTGGCGGGTGACGCTTAATGATGAGTTCTTAGGCTCACGGCGCGCATGATTGGGCAGACGGTTTTGGACGTAAATGCTGGCACGTGTGTGCGGATGTAACCGGGCGGGGGGCAACCTGGTGGAACGGTTTCAGACGCAAGGGCGTCCGTGGCATCAGCGCTGATCTCGGGCGTTAATGCCGCTCGCGACTGAAGCCGCCCCTGCAACGGCAGGTGGTGCTTGCCACATGTACAGGTTGGGTCAATGACGCCGGTAGAGCAAAAGATAGCGTTTTATGCGTTGCTAATTGCCGATCAATCTAACCCTTATCGCTTTTTATAGTCGTTACTCATGTTTTATCGACGATACTCTCTATCAGTCATCGGGCTGACATAAAGCAGTTGTCAGAAAAACTGCCATTAGCCAATTCAGGTGAACGATGGATACTTTCTCCCCATTTACGTCTACATCTACCGCGCTTGCGATAACCCGTATAGTCGATGGCAGGTGCAGCTCCCTTGCAAATCCCGGCACTACAATCCATCCCGCATTGATCATTTTTGGCCGTGGGCCGTCGAACACCAAGTTGTTTGTACTGGATAACGGCCTCCTGAACGGGTCTACCCAGGTGCTGGGCGGCGGCGCGTGGTCTGTAAGGTTTGATGCACCAGCAGGGGGCCATAGCTTTCGCGTGTGCACGAGCAGTGGCGCGGTGTCGTCACCGTGGGACATCATCATTGAAGTACCGGCCCCGCAACTCCCACCCATTGATCGAAAGCTTAAGATTGTGAGGTTTACCGGTACCAACGGCGACTATTTTGACGGCTCGGATTGCGGTTGATCCGGTGAGGTTACTCCTTCGCGTTGGGGTGTACAGGCGTTGAATGTCAGGCCGCCTCCCCGGATGAATCCGGTCCCACGGGCGGCTGCGTTGGTCCTGGATGGGGGGATTCTGTGCGAGTGGATTTATTCGCGAAGGGGCGGTGTCTTCGATAGGGATGCAGGGTTGTGCATCATTAAATGAAGTTTGCTTATCGCGAATTAGTTTAACCACTGTCACTTCTATCAGGTGTGCCGGGTGATCAGTCTCGATAGTGTTTAGTTGTGCGACTCCTTTTAAGGTCGCGATGACTAACATTCGTTAGACGGTGGGTGCCATGGATGCCGAATCAAGTTTCAACAAACCTCTCGCGATACCTGCTATTACCGGGGTAGTGGACAGTGAAAACAATCCGATACCCAGCAATGGATCTACCGAAGACATCGTACTGACGCTTTCTGGCACCGGCGAGGCCGACACGGCGGTGATTATTGCGGATGAACACACGCCCGTCGCTCTGGCTTTGGTTAAGGAGGGTGGCACGTGGGTGAAGTCGATCGCAGTGCTGGAAGGCAGGCACAGCTACACCATTGGTTCTTCCGACGAGGCCTGGGTAGTGACAGTGGTTGCTGCTGCGGCGCCCACTCTTACCAGCGTGCGCGACTCCAAAGGCGAGGTCGACAACGGCGGCAGCACCTATGACACCGCGGTTACCCTTGAGGGGCGGGCTGCCACTCATCGGCAGGTGGAGATTCTGGACAGGGCACAAGTGCTGGCTACCGTAGTAGCGACCGGCGGCAGTTGGACGGTTGATTTGTCATCGCTGGCGTTCAGGGGGTATAGCATCAAAGCCCGAGGTTTGTACGGTAGCATTCCGGAGTCAGCCGTCAGAACCTTTAGCGTGATTTATAGCCGGGAGGATTTTGAGACCGGAACATTAGGTGTCATTCCCGCTGGTACTGATCGAGACTTCCCCGCGATGATCGTCACCCCTGTGGGCAAAGATGCGAGCCTGATCATGGATTCAGTCGCAGCGCCCTTTGTGACGGGGCAGGCTATTTCATTTGCCGATGAAAGCTCGGTGCGTTTTGTTTTGAGGTCGCCGGTCAATAAAGTCACTTTCGGTGCTTTTGCCAGGGCAAGCATTCCGGGCCTCGTGCCTCCCGTTCTTGCGTGTTTTGATGAGCAGGAGCAGCTTATCTTCGAGCGCAAGCTGGACTTCGGCTTTGATTACGCCGCCTGGCACGACGCTGTCAGTACTGAGCGCAAGATTAAAGTGATGGTGTTCACCGTCAATCAGGGTACAGCCGCGTTTGTTGTCGATAACTTCACGTTTGCTTGATGGCAGATAAGCAATGGCGGCAGGCAAGGCCGCTGCGAATGAGCGGCAGCGCGCCCTGATTATGCCGCTCGCTTTTGCTAAACTGCGCAGCCTTCGAGGAGCTGCCATGAATTACCGCCACGCCTTCCACGCCGGCAACCACGCCGATGTACTCAAACACCTGATCATGACTCGCTTGTTTGCGCTGATGGCGCGCAAGGAGCAGCCGTTCGCCTATATCGACAGCCACGCCGGGCTGGGGCTGTATGACCTCAAGGGTGATCAGGCCAGCCGCACAGGCGAATACCTGGAAGGCATTGCACGTCTCTGGGACGCGCCGGACCTGCCTGCGTTGACGGCTGATTACATGCAGCTCCTGCATGACATGAACCCCGACGGTGAGTTGCGTTACTACCCCGGCTCCCCGGAAATCGCCCGCCGTTCGACCCGCGCCAACGACCGCGTGCTGCTCAACGAGAAGCATCCGGAAGATGGGCGTTTGTTGAAAGAGAACATGAAAGGCGACCGCCGCGTGGCGGTGCATCTGGGCGAAGGCTGGCATGTACCGCGTGCGCTGCTGCCGGTGGCGGAGAAGAGGGCGGTGCTGCTGATCGACCCGCCATTCGAGCAACTCGACGAGATGAAGCGGTGCGCGGTGGCCTTGAAAGAAACCATTGGTCGTATGCGTCAGACCGTGGCAGCGATCTGGTACCCCATCAAGGACCCGCGCCTGCTCAAGCGTTTTTATCAGGATCTGGCTGAAACCGGCGCGCCGAAGTTACTGCGCGTTGAGCTGTATGTTCACCCGTTGGACACTCCCGCCAGCCTCAATGGCTCCGGCCTGGCCATCGCCAACCCCCCTTGGGGCCTGGAGGAAGAACTGCGCGAGTTGCTGCCATATCTGGCGCAGAAGCTTGGGCAGACCAAGGGGGATTGGAAGATGGATTGGTTGATTGCTGAGTGATGTCGTGAAACCGGCTTCAGCCGGGAATAGGCCGGTTTGAGCGCCATCAATTTGCGGTGTGACACCTGACGCTTTCCCGGCTAAAGCCGGTCCCACGTCGATATCAATCGCCCGGTGTCCTTCAGGTTGTGTGGCAAACGGAGACCGACGTGGGACCGGCTTCAGCCGGGAATAGGCCGGTTTGAGCGCCATCAATTTTGCGCTGTGACACCTGACGCTTTCCCGGCTAAAGCCGGTCCCACGTCGATATCAATCGCCCGGTGTCCTTCAGGTTGTGTGGCAAAACGGAGACCGACGTGGGACCGGCTTCAGCCGGGAATAGGCCGGTTTGAGCGCCATCAATTTTGCGCTGTGACACCTGGCGCTTTCCCGGCTAAAGCCGGTCCCACATGTAAAAACAATCCCATAGTGAGTAATCTCCCTCATGCTCAACCAGCCCGGCTCTTACCGGGTTGGCTATGACATAACGAACCATCTCCGCCAAGTCATCTTCGACCCTTACCCTGCGGTCGTGATAGCCCTTCTGCCATGTAAGCTTTTTGGTGCCGTACGCCTTGTTGATTGCAAAAGCGCTACGACCTTTGAGCGACTGCATGAGCGTCTCCAGGGATCCTGACTTCAACTCAAATAACCAGTGCAAATGGTCCGGCATAATCACCCATGCTAGAGAATCCACGACACCCGAGATATGCAGGCGCTTCATTTCACTGATCACCATGCGAGCAGTGCGCAAGTCTGTAAATACGGGTTGTCGATCTTTGACTACGCACGTTATTAGGTAGCTGTGGCCGTGCTCGGAGAATCGATTGGTGCGGAGAAGATGTTCGCGTGCATACCCTTGCATTCCTTTGCTCTCCATCAGGATCTGAAGACAAACAATAGGCGCGCCGGGTCGTTTTAGGCATCGGTAATGGTTATCGGAAAATGTCAAAGCTTGGACAGCTCAGGTTAAATCAGTCCTGTGGCAATAAAGAAGAACGACGTGGG
>NZ_JACONW010000064.1 GCF_014357575.1 Pseudomonas folii
CCTACAGGCGCAAAAGCGAAAACCCTGCAGATGTCCCCCGAGTCGAGCACCCACCTTATGAGCTGGCAAGCCCACGTCACTGTCGCCACGATCGTCGAAGATCAAGGCAAATTCCTTTTCGTAGAAGAACTCAAAGGCGGCAAAGCCGTACTCAACCAACCTGCCGGGCATCTTGATCCAAACGAATCCCTGCAACGCGCCGCCGTGCGTGAAACCCTCGAAGAAACCGGCTGGGACGTTGAGCTGACGAGTGTCATCGGCATTTATCTCTACACAGCACCGAGCAATGGCGTGACGTATCAGCGCATCTGCTTCGCCGCCAAAGCCCTGCGCCACCATGCCGACTATCAACTGGATGACGGGATTATCGGCCCGGTGTGGCTCACTCGTGATGAACTCGTGGCTCAACAGGACCGCTGGCGCAGCGAACTGGTGCTGCGTTGTGTGGATGATTACCTGAACGGTGAACACTTCAGTCTCGACCTGCTACGCGACAAGGCGTGAGACTCCCGCGGCCGGGCCTGTTAGAATCGCGTCCTTTTCGAAGCTACCCATTGAATTCCTATGCCTGATTCAACCCTTTCCGATACTGCACAGAAGCGCGTCATCGTCGGCATGTCCGGCGGCGTGGACTCTTCGGTTTCTGCCGTTCTGCTCATGGAGCAGGGCTATCAGGTGGAAGGCCTGTTCATGAAGAACTGGGAAGAAGACGATGGAACGGAATACTGCACCGCCCGTGAAGACCTGGCCGACGCCCAGGCCGTGTGCGACAAGATCGGTATCAAACTGCATACCGCCAACTTCGCCGCTGAATACTGGGACAACGTGTTCGAGCACTTCCTGGCTGAATACAAGGCCGGTCGCACGCCGAACCCGGACATCCTCTGTAACCGCGAAATCAAGTTCAAGGCGTTTCTCGACTACGCCCTGATGCTCGGCGCCGACCTGATTGCCACCGGTCACTATGTGCGCCGCCGGGATATCGACGGACGTACAGAGTTGCTCAAGGGCCTGGACCCGAACAAAGACCAGAGCTACTTCCTGCACGCGGTCGGTGGCGATCAGATCGCCCGGACGCTGTTCCCGGTTGGCGAACTGGAAAAGCCCGAAGTAAGGGCGATTGCCGAGAAGCACGGTCTGGCGACCGCCAAGAAAAAAGATTCCACGGGTATCTGCTTCATTGGCGAGCGCCGTTTTACCGATTTCCTGCGCCAGTATCTGCCCGCTCAGCCCGGCGAGATCAAGACCACCGAAGGTGAAGTCATCGGTCGCCACAGCGGCTTGATGTACCACACCATCGGCCAGCGCCAGGGCTTGGGCATTGGTGGTCTGAAAGACGCCAGCGATGATCCGTGGTACGTGCTGGTCAAGGACCTTGAGAACAACGAACTGATCGTGGGTCAGGGCAACGACCATCCCTGGCTGTTCTCCCGGGCTCTGGTGGCTTCGCAGATCTATTGGGTCAACCCGATAGATCTGAGCAGCCCGCGCCGTCTGACCGCCAAAGTGCGCTATCGCCAGGGTGATCAACAGTGCACGCTGGAACAGACCGCCGACGGCTATCGCGCCACCTTCGACGAACCGCAACGCGCCGTCACACCCGGCCAGTCCGTGGTGTTTTATGACGGCGAAATCTGCCTGGGCGGCGGCGTGATTGAAATCGCCGAAGCCTGGCACAGCAAGGACAAGCGTTGATGACCCCGATTCAGGAGCAATTGGTCGCACTGGCTGGCGTATTTCAGGCCGCCGTACTGGTAGACCGGATCGCCAAGACCGGTCAGAGCAGCGAAGCAGTACTGGGCTGTATGCTCGGCAGCCTGCTGGTGCAGGACCCCAAAGACACGCTGGACGTTTACGGTGGCGACGATTTGAACCTGCGCGAAGGCTACCGCGCCCTGGCCAGCGCGCTGGAACGCGATCCATCGACGCTGCAGCGCGAGCCGCTGCGCTACGCCCTGTCGATGCTGGGTCTGGAACGACAACTGGCCAAGCGCGACGACATGCTGGAAACCGTGGGCAACCGCCTGCCGCAAATCCAGTCCCAGGTTGAACACTTCGGGATCGCCCACGAAAACGTGATCGCAGCCTGTGGCGCGCTGTATCAGGACACCCTGAGCACCCTGCGCCAACGCATTCAGGTGCATGGCGACATGCGTAACCTGCAACAGCCGAGCAACGCCTCGAAAATCCGCGCCCTGCTGTTGGCCGGTATTCGCTCTGCTCGCCTGTGGCGACAAAATGGCGGCCATCGCTGGCAGTTGGTCGTAAGCCGTCGCAAGTTATTGAAAGAACTGTATCCATTGATGCATGGCTGATTTGCCAGGCATTTGCAGACACCGCTGACAAACACCGCGTGACATACGCTGGTCAGGCCGACCCGATCCGGCCAGGTTTTCATGTATGATACGCGCCCCTTTTCGTTGCCTGACTGTCCGAGAGCACCCTATGCAGCTTTCTTCGCTCACTGCGGTTTCCCCTGTTGACGGCCGCTACGCCGGTAAAACCGAGGCCTTGCGCCCAATTTTCAGCGAATACGGCCTGATCCGTTTCCGCGTCATGGTTGAAGTACGCTGGCTCCAGCGTCTGGCCGCACACCCTGAAATCACTGAAGTACCAGCGTTTTCAGCCGAAGCCAACGCCATCCTCAACACGCTGGCGGAAGACTTCTCGATCACTCACGCCGAGCGCGTGAAGGAAATCGAGCGCACCACCAACCACGACGTCAAGGCCGTGGAGTACCTGCTCAAGGAACAAGCTGCCAAGCTGCCTGAGCTGGACAAGGTCAGCGAGTTCATCCACTTCGCCTGCACCAGCGAGGACATCAACAACCTGTCCCACGCCCTGATGCTGCGTGAAGGCCGCGACAACGTGATGCTGCCATTGATGCGCAAGATCGCTGATTCGATCCGCGAACTGGCCATCCGCTTCGCTGACGTTCCGATGTTGTCGCGCACCCACGGTCAACCAGCCTCCCCGACTACTCTGGGTAAAGAACTGGCGAACGTCGTTTATCGTCTGGAGCGCCAGATCGCCCAGATCGCTGCGGTGCCACTGCTGGGCAAGATCAACGGTGCAGTCGGCAACTACAACGCACACATCTCGGCCTACCCGTCCATTGACTGGGAAGCCAACGCTCGCGCTTTCATCGAAGATGAGCTGGGTCTGGGTTTCAACCCTTACACCACGCAGATCGAGCCGCACGACTACATCGCCGAGCTGTTCGACGCTATTGCGCGCTTCAACACCATCCTGATCGACTTCGACCGAGATATCTGGGGCTACATCTCCCTGGGCTATTTCAAACAGCGCACTATTGCTGGCGAAATCGGTTCGTCGACCATGCCGCACAAGGTCAACCCGATCGACTTCGAAAACTCCGAAGGCAACCTGGGTATCGCCAACGCACTGTTCCAGCACCTGGCGAGCAAACTGCCAATCTCTCGCTGGCAGCGCGACCTGACCGACTCCACCGTGCTGCGTAACCTGGGCGTTGGCTTTGCTCATAGCGTTATCGCTTACGAAGCCACCCTCAAGGGCATCAGCAAGCTGGAGCTCAACGAGCAGAAAATCGCCGCAGATCTGGACGCTTGCTGGGAAGTCCTGGCTGAGCCGATCCAGACCGTCATGCGTCGCTACAACATCGAAAACCCCTACGAGAAGCTGAAAGAACTGACACGCGGCAAGGGCATCAGCCCTGAAGCACTGCAGACTTTCATCGACACTCTCGATATGCCTGCCGAAGCCAAGGCCGAGTTGAACAAACTCACCCCGGCCAATTACATCGGCAACGCGGTGGCTCAAGCCAAGCGCATCTGACCCGCGTTACAACATTGCACACGCCCGGCAGTGCCGGGCGTTTTTATTGCAGTCTCGAAAAGACAAACTTTCAATAGGTTACACATGAATCCTGATATTCCTCTTCAACTTCTGGGCGGCATCAGCGCGAGCGTTTTCCTGCGTGACTACTGGCAGAAAAAGCCACTCCTGATCCGTCAGGCCCTGCCGGACTTTCAGAGCCCGATCGATCCTGACGAGCTGGCTGGCCTGGCCCTGGAAGAAGAAGTCGAATCGCGACTGGTCATCGAAAATGGCGAGCGCCCATGGGAACTGCGTCGCGGTCCGTTCGCGGAAGACGAGTTCAGCAAGCTGCCGGAAAAGGACTGGACCCTGCTGGTTCAAGCCGTTGACCAGTTCGTCCCTGAAGTCGGCGAGCTGCTGGAAAACTTCCGTTTCCTGCCGAGCTGGCGCATCGATGACGTGATGGTGAGCTATGCCGCTCCAGGTGGCGGTGTCGGCCCGCATTTCGACAACTACGACGTGTTCCTGCTGCAAGGTCACGGCAAGCGCCACTGGCAGATCGGCCAGATGTGCGACTCCGACAGCCCGCTGCTGCAACACGCCGACCTGCGCATCCTCTCTGACTTTCAGATGACCGAAGAGTGGACGCTGGAACCCGGCGACATGCTCTATCTGCCGCCACGCCTAGCCCACTGTGGCGTCGCCGTCGATGACTGCCTGACGTACTCGGTCGGCTTCCGCGCCCCGAGCGCTGCCGAAGTGCTGACCCACTTCACCGACTTCCTCAGCCAGTTCACGCCTGATGAAGAGCGCTACACGGATGCAGACGCCCAGCCGGCCAATGATCCCCATCAGATCCAGCATGACGCCCTCGACCGCCTGAAAGCCTTGCTGGCCGAACACATGGGGGACGAGCGCCTGCTGCTGACGTGGTTCGGCCAGTTCATGACCGAGCCGCGCTATCCGGAACTGGTAACAGGCCCGGAACTGGAGGAAGAAGACCTGCTGAGCAGCCTGGAACAGGGCGCAGTTCTCATTCGCAACCCAAGCGCACGTCTGGCATGGTCCGAAGTGGATGACGACCTGCTACTGTTCGCCAGTGGCCAGAGCCGCCTGCTGCCTGGCAGCCTGCGTGAACTGTTGAAAATGATCTGCGCTGCAGATGCCCTGCACAGTGACAACCTCGGCCAATGGTTGGCCGATGAAGAAGGACGCAACCTGCTCTGTGAGCTGGTAAAACAAGGAAGCCTGGGGTTTGCCGATGAATAGAACTAACGTGCGTGTCGCCGACTGGCAGAAAGACAACGCTGACATCCGCCGTGTACGCGATGCTGTGTTTGTTGCCGAGCAGTCGGTGCCGCCAGAGCTGGAATGGGACGCTGAAGACATTGACGCCATTCACTTCCTGGCGCTGGAGGGCGACTTTGCCATTGGCACAGCCCGCCTGCTGCCTGATGGTGAAATAGGTCGGCTCTCAGTTCTCAAGGACTGGCGCGGGATGAAAGTCGGTGAAGCGCTGCTCAGCGCCGTCATCAACGAAGCCGAGCGCCGTGACCTTAGGCAGCAAAAACTCAGTGGTCAGGTACAAGCCGTGGAGTTTTACGAGCGCTTTGGCTTTACCGTCGTCAGCGAAGAGTTTCTGGAGGCAGGACTGCCTCACGTGAATATGACCCGCCATTCAGGCTGAAAGACCTGACTTGACGCCCTGCCCGCCTGCGCCAGCTGTCTATGCTGGTACAGGTTGGCAGGGCGTTTTGCGTTGAGCGATTCAACTTGCGCGTCCGCAGGCCGACAAACTGGCAAACTCAGCTCTTTTAGACGTTCCAGGAGATCGGCTCTATGTTCCTGCGCACCCTGTTCACCTCGCTGCTACTGATATGTAGTGTCGGCGCCATGGCCGCTACCGAAGTGGTTCCCCTCAATTACCGGACCAGCGATGACCTGCTGCCGGTGGCCAAATCCTTTCTCGGGCCGGACGGTACGGTCAGCGCTTACAACAACCAATTGATCGTCAATGCCGAGCCACGCAAGATCGAAGAACTGCGCGCCCTGCTCTCGCAACTCGATACCGCCCCCAAGCGCCTGCTGATCAGCGTAGATACCAGCGACAGCGCCTCACGCAGCAGCAATGGCGTGAACCAGAGCCGCGTCATCAATTACGGCACTGCCAGCCGCGAGGGTGGCGTACAACAGGTGCAGGCCAGTGAAGGCGCACCGGCGCTGATACAAGTCGGCCAAAGCGTGCCGGTCACCACCACCCGCACTGACAACTACGGCTACGCCCAGAGCAACACCGAATACCGCAATGTGACCCAGGGCTTTTACGTCACAGCCAGCGTGACCGGAGACATCGTGCACCTGAACATCAGCACCAACCGGGATCGCGTCAGCCAGGAACGGCCCGATGCCTTCAAGGTGCAAAGTACCGACAGCCAGGTCAGCGGTCGCCTGGGCGAATGGATCACGCTGGCAGGCGTGAGTGATCAGTCAGTTGCTGACCGCCAAGGCAATACGCAGCAGTATTCAACCCAGGGTCGAGAGGACATGACATTGCGGGTAATGGTGCAAACCCTCGAGTGAACCAAGGCTCCAGCAAAATCGAGTACTAAAGGGCCTTTAACTGACTGACGGGTCGCGCCAGAGTCAAAATGTAGTGACAACAAAAAAGCACTACAAAACGTTTGACGGGTCATAAGCGGCGAGGCATGATTGCCTCGCTCCCGCTAATCAGAGGCCCTGAAAAGAGCCTTCGGGTCGCGCTCAAATCCTACGAGCCGATTCGTGTCTGTATCGCCCACAAGGCAGTTTGACGAGGTTGCGACTGGAACGAAGTTGTCCTGAGGGACGGAAGCGTATTACGGTCCATCGGCAAAGCTGCCAAGTGACGCAAGAGGCCCTTGAATGCCCGATTGCACGCCACAGCTACGCCTTGAACTCGCTCTTCCCGCCTCGAACGACCTCCTTTCACCGCCACCGCGCAAATCAGGCTCATAGCCAGACATCTGATCAGCGAGCAGCCATGCATGTGCCTTCGATATCCGGGGCGTTTTGGCGGAGCAGGACATTCCAACAAAACCTATGTGAAAGGGGTTTCGCTCATGGCACTGACACGCGAACAACAAATAGCAGCTCTCGAGAAAGACTGGGCTGAAAATCCGCGCTGGAAAAATGTGACCCGTACGTATTCCGCCGCTGACGTCGTCCGCCTGCGTGGCTCGGTTCAACCTGAACACACGTTCGCCAGGAATGGCGCGGAGAAGCTCTGGAATCTGGTCACTCAAGGTGCCAAGCCTTCCTTCCGTCCTGACAAGGACTTCGTTAACTGCATGGGCGCCCTTACCGGCGGTCAGGCGGTACAACAGGTCAAAGCGGGTATTCAGGCGATTTATCTGTCTGGCTGGCAGGTAGCCGCCGACAATAACTCGGCCGAATCGATGTATCCCGATCAATCGCTATACCCGGTGGACTCTGTACCGACCGTGGTCAAGCGCATCAATAATTCGTTCCGCCGTGCCGACCAGATTCAGTGGAAAGCCGGGAAAGGTCCGGGCGACGAAGGCTACATCGATTACTTCGCGCCCATCGTAGCCGACGCCGAGGCCGGTTTTGGCGGTGTACTCAACGCCTACGAACTGATGAAAAGCATGATCGAAGCAGGCGCAGCCGGGGTGCACTTCGAGGATCAACTGGCATCGGTCAAGAAATGCGGTCACATGGGGGGCAAGGTTCTGGTGCCCACCCAGGAAGCCGTACAAAAACTGGTGGCCGCACGCCTGGCGGCAGACGTTGCCGGTGTACCGACGATCATTCTGGCGCGTACCGACGCCAACGCTGCGGACCTGCTGACGTCTGACTGCGATCCGTATGACAAACCGTTCGTAACCGGCACCCGCACGCACGAAGGTTTCTACAAGGTCCGGGCCGGGCTTGATCAAGCCATCGCTCGCGGCCTGGCCTACGCGCCTTATGCCGACCTGATCTGGTGCGAAACCGCCAAGCCGGATCTGGATGAAGCCCGTCGTTTTGCCGAGGCGATCAAGAAGGAGTACCCGGATCAGTTGCTCTCGTACAACTGCTCACCGTCCTTCAACTGGAAGAAGAACCTGGACGACGCGACCATTGCCAAATTCCAGCGCGAACTGTCGGCCATGGGGTACAAGCATCAGTTCATCACCCTGGCGGGTATCCATAACATGTGGCACAGCATGTTCAACCTGGCGCACGACTACGCCCGTAACGACATGACGGCTTACGTGAAACTGCAGGAGCAGGAATTCGCCGATGCTGCCAAGGGGTACACCTTTGTGGCGCACCAGCAGGAAGTGGGCACCGGCTACTTCGATGACGTGACGACCGTGATTCAGGGTGGCGTGTCTTCGGTAACGGCGCTGACGGGCTCTACGGAGGAAGAGCAGTTTCACTGATATAGATAGCGCCTTGGTCTTATGTCTTTGATCTTGTAGGACCGGCTTCAGCCGGGAGGGCAGTATTCCAGCGAAGGAGATTTGGCGAATCTTCCGACGCCCTCCCGGCTAAAGCCGGTCCTACGGATTGCATAGAACTCTTGGGTGGTGCTTGCCTGCGGTAAGGTCGACGCAAAACTCCAGAAACTCCTCCAAAACTGCAACTACCCCAGAATTAACTCCATTAAAGCCGCCCAAGAACAAATGATACTTATTATCATTTAGAAAACTGTCCTTCTTCCGTAACTTTTTAGAACGAAACATAATTAGCTTAAACCCCGCCAACCCCCGCCCCGCCTGCTCCAAGCCCTCACCACAGGCCCGTAAGTGATTAATTGCACAAATTAATTTGATATAGAAAATTTACTTGCCCTGTTTTTGCACATAAAATCATCGAAATTGATTTCGCTGCGACATATCGTCGCTGCATATACTATTTTCAAGCTCAGAGACCATTGATCTCTGTCAAGGAATGCCAGCATGTCCGAATCGACAGGTTTGATTGCCCACAACTGGGGCTTCGCCATTTTCCTTTTGGGTGTAGTCGGCCTGTGCGCCTTCATGCTCGGTGTTTCCAGCCTCTTGGGTAGCAAAGCCTGGGGCCGCAGCAAAAACGAACCGTTTGAATCCGGCATGCTGCCTACCGGCAGTGCCCGCCTTCGCCTTTCGGCAAAATTCTATCTGGTCGCGATGCTCTTCGTGATCTTCGACATTGAAGCCCTATATCTCTTTGCCTGGTCTGTGTCCGTCCGCGAAAGCGGCTGGACCGGATTCGTCGAAGCACTCGTTTTCATAGCAATTCTGTTGGCAGGTCTTGTCTACCTATGGCGGGTTGGAGCGCTGGATTGGGCTCCTGAAGGTCGCCGTAATCGGCAAGCGAAGCTAAAACAATGAGGCTTTGGCGATGCAATACAATCTCACCAGGATCGACCCGGATGCTCCGAATGACGAGTATCCAATCGGCAAACGGGAAACTGTTTCCGACCCGCTAGAAGATCAAGTCCACAAAAACATCTACATGGGCAAGCTGGAAGACGTGCTGAGTGGTGCGGTCAACTGGGGACGTAAAAACTCCCTGTGGCCATACAACTTCGGCTTGTCGTGCTGCTATGTGGAAATGACAACCGCCTTCACGGCGCCCCACGACATCGCCCGCTTCGGCGCCGAGGTTATCCGGGCATCGCCGCGACAGGCGGACTTCATGGTTATTGCCGGTACTTGCTTCATCAAGATGGCGCCGATCATTCAGCGTCTCTACGAGCAAATGCTCGAACCTAAATGGGTTATTTCCATGGGTTCGTGTGCCAACTCCGGTGGTATGTACGACATTTATTCCGTGGTTCAGGGCGTGGACAAGTTCCTTCCTGTGGATGTCTATGTGCCCGGCTGCCCGCCCCGCCCCGAAGCGTTTCTGCAAGGCTTGATGCTGTTGCAGGAATCCATCGGCCAGGAGCGTCGCCCTCTTTCCTGGGTCGTCGGCGATCAAGGCGTGTACCGCGCCGAAATGCCGTCGCAAAAGGAACAGCGCCGCGAACAGCGAATTGCAGTGACCAATCTGCGCAGCCCCGACGAAGTCTGATCCAGAACTGTTCCCTTTAAAGAACGAATAGCTGGCTTCATTCTTTACGTTGACCGAAAGCGATAAAAAACCATGACTACAGGCAGTGCTCTGTACATCCCGCCTTACAAGGCAGACGACCAAGACGTCGTCGTAGAATTGAACAACCGTTTTGGCGCCGAGGCGTTCACCGCCCAATCGACCCGCACTGGCATGCCAGTGCTGTGGGTCGAGCGTGCGCGCCTGATCGAGGTGCTGACCTTCCTGCGTCAGCTGCCTAAACCTTACGTCATGCTGTACGACCTGCATGGTGTGGACGAACGTCTGCGCACCAAGCGCCACGGCTTGCCAGGTGCGGACTTCAGCGTCTTCTACCACTTGCTGTCGATCGAACGTAACAGCGACGTGATGATCAAGGTAGCGCTGTCCGAAAGTGACCTCAGCCTGCCGACCGTGACCAGCATCTGGCCCAACGCCAACTGGTACGAGCGTGAAGTCTGGGACATGTTCGGTATCGACTTCCCGGGTCACCCGCACCTGAGCCGCATCATGATGCCGCCAACCTGGGAGGGTCACCCGCTGCGCAAGGACTTCCCGGCGCGCGCTACCGAGTTCGATCCGTTCAGCCTGACCCTCGCCAAGCAGCAACTGGAAGAGGAAGCCGCGCGCTTCAATCCGGAAGACTGGGGCATGAAGCGTTCCGGGACGAACGAGGACTACATGTTCCTCAACCTGGGTCCGAACCACCCTTCGGCCCACGGTGCGTTCCGCATCATTCTACAACTGGACGGTGAGGAAATCGTCGATTGCGTTCCGGACATTGGCTACCACCACCGTGGTGCCGAGAAAATGGCCGAGCGTCAGTCGTGGCACAGCTTCATTCCGTACACCGACCGGATCGATTATCTGGGCGGCGTGATGAACAACCTGCCGTACGTGCTTTCGGTCGAGAAACTGGCTGGCATCAAGGTGCCCGAGAAGGTCGACACCATCCGCATCATGATGGCCGAGTTCTTCCGGATCACCAGCCACCTGTTGTTCCTGGGGACTTACATCCAGGACGTGGGTGCCATGACCCCGGTGTTTTTTACCTTTACCGACCGCCAGAAGGCCTACACCGTGATCGAAGCCATCACCGGCTTCCGTCTGCACCCGGCCTGGTATCGCATCGGCGGCGTTGCCCACGACCTGCCGCGCGGCTGGGAAAAACTGGTCAAGGACTTCGTTGACTGGTTGCCGAAGCGTCTCGACGAGTACACCAAAGCGGCGCTGCAAAACAGCATCCTGAAAGGTCGGACCATCGGTGTCGCTGCCTATAACACCAAAGAGGCCCTGGAATGGGGTGTCACCGGTGCAGGCCTGCGTTCCACCGGTTGCGATTTCGACCTGCGTAAGGCGCGTCCTTATTCCGGCTACGAGAACTTCGAGTTTGAAGTCCCGCTGGCAGCCAACGGCGATGCCTACGACCGCTGCATGGTTCGCGTCGAAGAGATGCGCCAGAGCATCAAGATCATCGACCAGTGCATGCGCAACATGCCGGAAGGCCCGTACAAGGCGGATCACCCGCTGACCACGCCGCCGCCGAAAGAACGCACGCTGCAGCACATCGAGACCTTGATCACGCACTTCCTGCAAGTTTCGTGGGGCCCGGTCATGCCGGCCAACGAATCCTTCCAGATGATTGAAGCGACCAAGGGCATCAACAGTTACTACCTGACGAGCGACGGCGGCACCATGAGCTACCGTACCCGGATCCGCACCCCAAGCTTCCCGCATCTGCAACAGATCCCTTCGGTGATCAAAGGCAGCATGGTCGCGGACTTGATCGCGTACCTGGGTAGTATCGATTTCGTTATGGCCGACGTGGACCGCTAAGCATGAGCATGAACAGCACGCTTATCCAGACAGACCGTTTCGCCCTGAGCGAAACAGAGCGCTCGGCCATCGAGCACGAGCTGCATCACTACGAGGACCCACGCGCGGCGTCCATCGAAGCCCTGAAGATCGTTCAGAAAGAACGCGGCTGGGTGCCGGACGGTGCGATCTACGCCATCGGCGAGCTGATTGGCATCCCTGCCAGCGACGTTGAAGGTGTAGCAACGTTCTACAGCCAGATCTTCCGTCAGCCGGTCGGCCGCCACATTATTCGCGTCTGCAACAGCATGGTCTGCTTCATCGCCGGTCACGAATCGGTCGTCGAAGAGATCCAGAATTCGCTGGGCATCGCTCCAGGCCAGACCACGGCCGACGGGCGTTTCACCCTGCTGCCGGTCTGCTGCCTGGGCAACTGCGACAAAGCCCCGGCCGTGATGGTCGACGATGACACCTTTGGCGATGTGCAACCCGGCACTGTGGCCAAGATGCTGGAGGGTTACCCATGACCATCACTTCCTTCGGCCCTGCCAACCGCATTGCGCGTACGGCAGAAACCCATCCGCTGACCTGGCGTCTGCGCGATGACGGCGAGCCGGTATGGCTTGACGAGTATCAGGCCAAAGACGGTTATGCGGCCGCGCGCAAGGCGCTCACCCAGCAATCGCCTGACGACATCGTCCAGTCCGTGAAAGATTCCGGCCTTAAAGGGCGTGGCGGTGCAGGCTTCCCCACGGGTGTGAAGTGGGGCCTGATGCCCAAAGACGAATCCATGAACATCCGCTACCTGCTATGCAACGCGGATGAAATGGAGCCCAACACCTGGAAAGACCGGATGCTGATGGAGCAGCTGCCACACCTGTTGGTGGAAGGCATGCTGATCAGTGCTCGTGCACTGAAAGCCTACCGCGGTTACATCTTCCTGCGCGGCGAGTACGTCACGGCGGCCAAGCACCTTAACCGTGCCGTGGCAGAAGCCAAGGCAGCCGGTCTGCTGGGCAAGAACATTCTGGGCACCGGCTTTGATTTCGAGCTGTTCGTACACACCGGTGCCGGGCGTTATATCTGCGGTGAAGAAACCGCGCTGATCAACTCCCTGGAAGGCCGTCGCGCCAACCCGCGCTCCAAGCCGCCTTTCCCTGCCGCTGTAGGCGTATGGGGCAAGCCGACGTGCGTGAACAACGTCGAGACGCTGTGCAACGTACCGGCCATCGTTGGCAACGGTAACGACTGGTACAAATCCATCGCCCGCGAAGGCAGCGAAGACCACGGCACCAAGCTGATGGGTTTCTCCGGCAAGGTGAAAAACCCTGGCCTGTGGGAACTGCCCTTCGGCGTGCAGGCCCGTGAGTTGTTCGAAGACTACGCAGGCGGCATGCGTGACGGCTACAAGCTCAAGTGCTGGCAGCCAGGCGGTGCCGGTACAGGCTTCCTGCTGCCGGAACACCTCGAAGCGCAAATGTATGCCGGCGGCATCGCCAAGGTCGGCACACGGATGGGTACCGGGCTGGCCATGGCCGTTGACGACAAGGTCAACATGGTCTCGCTGCTGCGCAACATGGAAGAGTTCTTCGCTCAGGAATCCTGCGGTTTCTGCACCCCCTGCCGTGACGGTTTGCCATGGAGCGTGAAGATTCTGCGCGCCCTGGAAAAAGGCCATGGTCAGGCGGGAGATATCGAAACCCTGCTGGGACTCGTGGGCTTCCTTGGCCCGGGCAAAACCTTTTGTGCTCACGCGCCGGGTGCCGTGGAGCCGTTGGGCAGTGCGATCAAATATTTCCGCCCGGAGTTCGAGGCCGGTATCGCGCCCACCAGCGCAGCCGTTCCCCCTCTGGCAAGACCGATCATCGTCGGCGCGTAACCGTTTGCAAGGCCGGGGTACATCCCCCGGTTCATCGCACGATGACGCCGTAAAGGCTGTTTAGAGTCGTGCGAATAACAAGATTCCATTAGCCACGCCCGCTGACACCGGGCCAACGAAGACCTTTGAACCATGGCCACTATCCACGTAGACGGCAAAGCGCTCGAAGTCGATGGGGCAGACAACCTGTTACAGGCATGTCTGTCGCTAGGCCTCGACATCCCGTATTTCTGCTGGCACCCAGCCCTTGGCAGCGTTGGCGCCTGTCGCCAATGTGCGGTCAAGCAGTACACCGACGAGAACGACACCCGTGGTCGTATCGTCATGTCCTGCATGACTCCAGCCACCGATAACACCTGGATTTCCATCGAAGATGAAGAATCCAAGGCCTTCCGGGCCAGTGTCGTCGAATGGTTGATGACCAACCACCCCCACGACTGCCCGGTCTGTGAGGAAGGCGGTCACTGCCACCTGCAAGACATGACGGTGATGACCGGCCACAACGAGCGCCGTTATCGCTTCACCAAACGGACTCACCAGAATCAGGAACTCGGCCCGTTCATCGCTCACGAGATGAACCGCTGCATCGCCTGCTACCGCTGCGTGCGTTTCTATAAAGACTACGCGGGCGGCACCGACCTCGGCGTTTTCGGCGCCCACGACAACGTGTACTTCGGTCGCGTTGAAGACGGCGTTCTGGAAAGCGAGTTCTCCGGCAACCTCACCGAGGTCTGCCCGACCGGTGTGTTCACCGACAAGACTCACTCCGAGCGCTACAACCGTAAGTGGGACATGCAGTTCTCGCCGAGCATCTGCCATGGCTGCTCCAGCGGTTGCAACATCAGCCCGGGCGAGCGTTACGGTGAAATTCGCCGCATCGAGAACCGCTACAACGGTTCGGTGAACCAGTATTTCCTGTGTGACCGTGGCCGCTTCGGTTATGGCTACACCAACCGCGAAGACCGTCCGCGTCAACCGCATCTGGCCGATGGCAGCAAACTGAGCCTGGATCAGGCGCTGGACAAAGCGGCGGACTTGCTGCGCGGTCGCAATATCGTCGGCATCGGTTCGCCACGCGCCAGCCTGGAAAGCAACTACGCGTTGCGCGAGCTGGTCGGCGCAGAACACTTCTATTCGGGTATCGAAGCCTCCGAGCTGGAGCGCATCCGTCTGGTGGCCCAGGTGTTGAAAGACAGCCCGCTGCCAATCCCGACCCTGCGTGACATCGAAGACCACGATGCGATTTTTGTCCTTGGCGAAGACCTGACCCAGACCGCTGCTCGTCTTGCGCTGGGCCTGCGTCAAGCCGTGAAAGGCAAGGCCGAAGACATGGCCGCCGCCATGAAAGTCCAGCCATGGCTCGACGCGGCAGTGAAGAACATAGGTCAGCACGAGCTGAACCCGCTGTTCATCGCCAGCCTTGCCGAGACCAGGCTCGATGACGTTGCCGAAGAATGCGTACACGCAGCACCAGACGACCTGGCGCGTATCGGTTTTGCCGTTGCTCATGCGCTGGATGCCAGTGCGCCAGCCGTTGAAGGCCTTGAAACTGAAGCCCTTGAACTGGCACAGCGTATTGCCGATGCCCTGCTGGCCGCCAAGCGCCCACTGATCATCGCCGGTACTTCGCTGGGTTCCAAAGCCCTGATCGAAGCCGCGGCCAACATTGCCAAAGCGCTGAAGCTGCGCGACAAGGCAGGCTCCATCAGTCTGATCGTGCCGGAAGCCAACAGCCTGGGCCTGGCCCTGCTGGGTGGCGAGTCTGTCGATGCCGCGCTACAAGCCGTGATCGACGGCAAGGCCGACGCCATTGTTGTGCTGGAAAACGATCTATACACCCGGACTGACGCCGCCAAGGTCGATGCAGCCCTGAGCGCGGCGAAAGTCGTGATCGTGGCTGATCATCAGAAAACCCCGACCGGTGACCGTGCTCACTTGGTACTGCCTGCTGCCAGCTTTGCTGAAGGCGACGGTACTCTGGTCAGCCAGGAAGGCCGTGCTCAGCGCTTCTTCCAGGTATTCGACCCGACTTATCTGGATGCCAGCATCCTGGTTCACGAAGGCTGGCGCTGGCTGCATGCCCTGCGTGCGACCCTGCTGAACAAGCCGGTGGACTGGACGTTGCTCGACCACGTGACGGCTGCCTGCGCGGCAAGCACTCCGCAATTGGCCGCCATCGTCAACGCCGCGCCGTCGGCTGCGTTCCGTATCAAAGGCTTGAAGCTGGCTCGCGAACCACTGCGCTACAGCGGCCGTACAGCCATGCGCGCCAACATCAGCGTGCATGAACCGCGTACCTCCCAAGACAACGACACCGCGTTCTCCTTCTCTATGGAAGGTTATTCGGGCTCGGTTGAACCACGTCAACAAGTGCCTTTCGCCTGGTCTCCGGGCTGGAACTCGCCACAAGCGTGGAACAAGTTCCAGGATGAAGTGGGCGGTCACTTGCGTGCCGGTGATCCTGGTACCCGTCTGATCGAAACCCAGGGCGATAACCTGAGCTGGTTCACCAGCGCACCTCGCGCCTTCTCCCCGGCTCAAGGGACCTGGCAAGTGGTGCCGTTCTATCATCTGTTCGGCAGCGAAGAAAATTCTTCGAAAGCCGCGCCGGTTCAGGAACGCATTCCTGCCCCTTATGTTGCTCTGGCCAAATCGGAAGCCGATCGCCTGGGCGTCAACGAAGGTGCCTTGCTGTCGTTGAACGTTGCTGGTCAGACCCTGCGTCTGCCGCTGCGTATCAACGAAGAGCTGGGTGCAGGCCTGGTCGCGTTGCCAGCCGGTCTGGCCGGTATCCCGCCCGCGATTTTCGGCAAATCCGTTGACGGTCTGCAGGAGGCAGCGCAATGAGTTGGTTCACCCCTGATGTGATCGACGCAATCATTGCTGTCGTCAAGGCCATCGTTGTGCTGCTGGCTGTTGTGGTTTGCGGTGCACTGCTGAGCTTTGTGGAACGTCGTCTGCTGGGCTGGTGGCAGGACCGTTACGGTCCGAACCGCGTTGGCCCGTTCGGCATGTTCCAGATTGCTGCCGACATGCTGAAAATGTTCTTCAAGGAAGACTGGACTCCGCCGTTTGCCGACAAGGTGATCTTCACCCTGGCCCCGGTGGTTGCCATGAGCGCCCTGCTGATCGCGTTCTCGATTATCCCGATTACCCCAAGCTGGGGCGTGGCGGATCTGAACATCGGTCTGCTGTTCTTCTTCGCAATGGCCGGTCTTTCGGTGTACGCGGTGTTGTTCGCCGGTTGGTCGAGTAACAACAAGTTCGCCCTGCTCGGTGCTCTGCGTGCCTCGGCACAAACCGTGTCCTATGAAGTGTTCATGGGTCTGGCGTTGATGGGCATCGTGGTTCAGGTTGGCTCGTTCAACATGCGCGACATCGTTGAATATCAGGCACAGAACCTGTGGTTCATCATTCCGCAGTTCTTCGGCTTCTGTACCTTCTTCATTGCTGGCGTCGCCGTGACTCACCGTCACCCGTTCGACCAGCCGGAAGCGGAGCAGGAACTGGCTGACGGCTACCACATTGAATATGCAGGCATGAAGTGGGGCATGTTCTTCGTTGGCGAATACATCGGCATCATTCTGATCTCGGCACTGCTGGTGACGCTGTTCTTCGGTGGCTGGCACGGTCCGTTCGATATCCTGCCTTCGCTGTCGTTCTTCTGGTTCGCCATCAAGACTGCATTCTTCATCATGCTGTTCATCCTGCTGCGTGCATCCATCCCGCGGCCACGCTATGACCAGGTCATGGATTTCAGCTGGAAATTCTGTCTGCCGCTGACCCTGATCAATTTGCTGGTGACTGCTGCGGTTGTGCTGTTGAACACACCAGCCGGCTCGGTTCAGTGAGGATTTGACCCATGTTCAAATATATTGGCGACATCGTTAAGGGTACTGGTACCCAGTTGCGAAGCCTGGTGATGGTATTCGGTCACGGCTTCCGCAAACGCGACACCCTGCAATACCCGGAAGAAGCGGTGTACCTGCCGCCGCGCTATCGCGGTCGTATCGTGCTGACCCGCGACCCTGATGGTGAAGAACGCTGCGTAGCCTGCAACCTGTGCGCCGTGGCGTGCCCGGTTGGCTGTATCTCGCTGCAGAAAGCCGAAACCGATGACGGTCGTTGGTATCCCGAGTTCTTCCGCATCAACTTCTCGCGTTGCATTTTCTGCGGCCTGTGCGAAGAAGCCTGCCCGACCACTGCGATCCAGTTGACACCGGATTTCGAAATGGCCGAGTTCAAGCGTCAGGACCTGGTTTACGAGAAAGAAGATCTGCTGATCTCCGGACCCGGCAAGAACCCTGACTACAACTTCTATCGCGTCGCCGGTATGGCCGTCGCTGGCAAGCCCAAGGGCTCTGCGCAGAACGAAGCCGAACCGATCAACGTCAAGAGCTTGCTGCCTTAAGGAAGTAAAGATGGAATTCGCTTTCTATTTCGCATCCGGCATCGCTGTAGTGTCCACCTTGCGGGTGATCACCAACACGAACCCGGTGCACGCCCTGCTCTACCTGATCATTTCGCTGATCGCCGTAGCGATGACGTTCTTCAGCCTTGGCGCTCCGTTCGCCGGGGTACTGGAAGTCATCGCTTACGCGGGCGCGATCATGGTCCTGTTCGTTTTCGTGGTGATGATGCTAAACCTTGGCCCGGCCTCGGTTCAGCAGGAGCGCACATGGCTGAAACCCGGTATCTGGGTCGGCCCGGTGATTCTCGGTGCGCTGCTGTTGGCTGAACTGCTGTATGTGCTGTTCGCCAATCAGACAGGCGCCGCTATCGGTCACACTACCGTCGACGCCAAGGCAGTCGGCATCAGCCTGTTCGGGCCTTACCTGCTGGTGGTCGAGCTGGCCTCGATGCTTCTGCTGGCGGCAGCGGTGACGGCATTCCATCTGGGCCGCAACGAAGCGAAGGAGCCAAGCCAATGAATGCTATCCCTCTGGAGCACGGTCTGGCGGTTGCCGGAGTCCTGTTCGTTCTCGGCCTCGTAGGTCTGATGGTGCGCCGTAACATTCTTTTTGTGTTGATGAGCCTGGAGATCATGATGAACGCATCGGCTCTGGCGTTCGTCGTTGCCGGTAGCCGCTGGGCTCAGCCGGATGGACAAGTCATGTTCATCCTGGTGATCACCCTGGCTGCTGCCGAGGCCAGTATTGGCCTGGCGATCCTGATGCAGCTGTATCGCCGCTTCCACACGCTCGATATCGACGCTGCCAGTGAGATGCGCGGATGAACCTACTCTTTCTGACTTTCGTATTTCCCCTGATCGGTTTTCTGCTGCTGTCGTTCTCTCGTGGACGCATCTCGGAAAACCTCGCGGCACTGATCGGCGTTGGCTCTATTGGCCTGTCGGCCATTGTCACCGCCTGGGTCATCTGGCAATTCAACGTTGCACCGCCTGAAGGGGGTCATTACACCCAGGTGTTGTGGCGCTGGATGGCCGTGGACGGTTTCGAGCCCAACTTCGCACTGTATCTGGACGGCCTGTCCGTGACGATGCTGGGCGTGGTGGTTGGCGTCGGCTTCCTGATTCACCTGTTCGCTTCCTGGTACATGCGTGGCGAAGCGGGTTACTCGCGCTTCTTCGCGTACACCAACCTGTTTATCGCCAGCATGCTGTTCCTGGTACTCGGCGATAACCTGTTGTTCCTGTACTTCGGTTGGGAAGGTGTAGGCCTGTGCAGCTATCTGTTGATCGGTTTCTACTACAGCAACCGCAACAACGGTAACGCCGCATTGAAAGCCTTTATCGTGACCCGTATCGGCGACGTGTTCATGGCCATCGGCCTGTTCATCCTGTTCCAGCAACTGGGTACGCTGAATATCCAGGAATTGCTGGTTCGTGCCCCTGAGCACTTCAAGGTCGGTGACTTCTGGATCGTACTGGCAACTCTGCTGCTGCTGGGTGGTGCCGTCGGTAAATCCGCGCAACTGCCGCTGCAAACCTGGCTGGCCGATGCGATGGCCGGTCCGACGCCGGTTTCGGCACTGATCCACGCTGCAACCATGGTGACCGCCGGTGTTTACCTGATCGCCCGTACCCACGGCTTGTTCGCCCTGGCACCGGACATCCTGCATCTGGTAGGCATCGTCGGCGGTGTGACACTGGTGCTGGCCGGTTTCGCGGCACTGGTGCAAACCGACATCAAACGTATCCTCGCCTACTCGACCATGAGCCAGATCGGCTACATGTTCCTGGCGCTGGGCGTCGGTGCCTGGGAAGGCGCGATCTTCCACCTGATGACTCACGCCTTCTTCAAGGCGCTGCTGTTCCTCGCATCCGGTGCGGTGATCGTTGCCTGCCACCACGAGCAGAACATTTTCAAGATGGGCGGCCTGTGGAAGAAACTGCCTCTGGCCTACGCCAGCTTCATCGTCGGCGGCTCGGCCCTTGCGGCCCTGCCATTGTTGACGGCGGGTTTCTACTCCAAGGACGAAATTCTTTGGGAGGCTTTCGCCAGCGGCAACAACGGTCTGCTGTATGCAGGTCTGGTCGGCGCATTCATGACTTCCCTGTACACCTTCCGCCTGATCTTCATCACCTTCCACGGTGAAGCGAAAACGGAAGCGCACGCAGGTCACGGTATCGCTCACTGGTTGCCGTTGAGTGTGCTGATCGTGCTGTCGACCTTCGTCGGCGCGCTGATCACCCCACCGCTGGCGGGTGTACTGCCGCAAAGCGTCGGCCACGCCGGTGGCGATGCCAAGCACAGTCTGGAAATCGCTTCAGGCGCTATCGCGCTGGCCGGCATCCTGCTCGCAGCCTTGCTGTTCCTGGGCAAGCGCCGCTTGGTCACTTCCATCGCCAACAGCGCACCCGGCCGTTTCCTGTCGGCCTGGTGGTTCGCGGCATGGGGTTTCGATTGGGTGTACGACAAGCTGTTCGTCAAGCCGTATCTGGCTATCTGCCAGTTGCTGCGTAGCGACCCACTGGACCACACCATTGGTTTGATCCCACGTCTGGTCAAGGCAGGTCATGGCAGCATGACCCGTACCGAAACCGGTCAACTGCGCTGGTATGCCGCTTCGATCGCTATAGGTGCCGTACTGGTACTCGGCGCCGTCGTTGTGGTTGCGGTCTGACATGAACCTTGCGAATTTGCGAAAGGAATTGAGCCCGTCATGATTCTGCCTTGGCTAATCCTGATCCCCTTTATCGGTGGCCTGCTGTGCTGGCAAGGTGAGCGCTTCGGCCCTACCCTGCCACGCTGGATCGCGCTGCTGACCATGTCCCTCGAACTGGCCCTGGGCCTCTGGTTGTGGAGTACTGGCAACTACAGTTACGCACCAGCTCCCGGCGTCGACCCAACCTGGGCCATCGAATTCAAGCACTTGTGGATTGCCCGCTTCGGCATCAGCGTCCACCTTGCCCTTGATGGTCTTTCGTTGCTGATGATTCTGCTGACCGGCCTGCTCGGTGTGCTGTCGGTGTTGTGTTCGTGGAAAGAGATCCAGCGTAACGTTGGTTTCTTCCACCTCAACCTGATGTGGATCCTCGGTGGCGTGATTGGCGTGTTCCTGGCCATCGACCTGTTCATGTTCTTCTTTTTCTGGGAAATGATGCTGGTGCCGATGTATTTCCTCATCGCGCTCTGGGGTCACAGCTCGGCGGACGGCAAGAAGACACGCATCTACGCCGCGACCAAGTTCTTCATCTTCACTCAGGCCAGCGGCCTGATCATGTTGGTGGCGATCCTCGGTCTGGTACTGGTCAACTTCAATCAGACCGGAGTGATCACGTTCGATTACGCCACGCTGTTGAAGACGCAACTGGCACCGGGCACCGAATACATCCTGATGCTGGGTTTCTTCATTGCCTTCGCGGTGAAGCTGCCAGTGGTGCCATTCCACTCGTGGCTGCCGGATGCTCACGCCCAGGCACCAACAGCGGGTTCGGTCGATCTGGCGGGTATCCTGCTGAAAACCGCCGCGTATGGCCTGCTGCGCTTTGCTCTACCGCTGTTCCCGAACGCCTCTGCCGAGTTCGCGCCTATCGCGATGATTCTGGGCCTGATCGGTATTTTCTACGGTGCCTTCCTGGCGTTCGCGCAGACCGACATCAAACGTCTGATCGCCTTCTCCAGCGTCTCGCACATGGGCTTCGTGCTGATCGGTATCTACTCCGGTAGCCAGCAAGCGCTGCAAGGCGTCGTGATTCAGATGCTTGCTCACGGCCTTTCTGCTGCTGCGCTGTTTATCCTCAGTGGTCAGCTGTACGAGCGCCTGCATACGCGTGACATGCGTGAAATGGGTGGTTTGTGGTCGCGTATCGCCTACTTGCCAGCGATCAGCCTGTTCTTCGCGGCCGCCTCTCTGGGTCTGCCGGGTACCGGTAACTTTGTGGGTGAGTTCCTGATCCTGCTGGGCAGCTTTGTCAGTGCGCCATGGATCACCGCAATTGCCACGTCCGGTCTGGTGTTTGGCTCTGTCTACTCGCTGATCATGATTCATCGCGCCTATTTCGGCCCGTCCAAATCAGACGAGCCGCTCAAGGGCATGGATGGACGAGAAATGATCATGGTGCTCGGCCTGGCCGTATTGCTGGTACTGGTCGGGGTTTACCCGCAACCATTCCTCGATACGTCGGCAGCGACCATGCACGGCGTGCAGCAATGGCTCGGCACTGCCTTCACTCAACTCGCTTCGGCCCGGTAAGAGCGCTATGGACCTGACGATTCAACACTTTATTGCGCTTGCCCCACTGCTGATTACCAGCCTTACCATTGTTGTGGTGATGCTGGCGATCGCATGGCGCCGCAATCACTCGCAAACCTTCCTGCTCAGCGTGGCGGGGCTTAACCTGGCCCTGCTGTCGATCTACCCGGCACTGAAAGTCGCTCCGCTGTTAGTGACGCCTCTGCTGCAGATCGACAGCTTCGCTTGCCTTTACATGGCGCTGATCCTGGCGTCGACTCTGGCTTGTGTGACCATGGCTCACGCCTATCTCGGCGACGGTAAAGCGGGCTACCCCGGCAATCGTGAAGAACTTTACCTGTTGATCCTGCTGGCGGCAGCTGGCGGTCTGGTACTGGTCAGCGCTCAGCACCTGGCAGGCCTGTTCATCGGTCTGGAGCTGCTGTCGGTACCGGTCTACGGTCTGGTTGCCTATGCATTCTTCAACAAGCGCTCGCTGGAAGCCGGTATCAAGTACATGGTGCTCTCGGCAGCCGGTTCGGCGTTCCTGCTGTTCGGCATGGCGCTGTTGTACGCCGAAGCGGGCTCGCTGAGCTTTGATGGCATCGGCAAGGCGCTGGCTGCAAGCGGCCTGCCTAGCCCGATTGCCAGCCTGGGTCTGGGCATGATGCTGGTAGGTTTGGCGTTCAAACTGTCGCTGGTACCTTTCCACCTGTGGACCCCGGACGTCTACGAGGGCGCCCCTGCCCCGGTAGCGGCTTTCCTGGCCACCGCCAGCAAGGTTGCGGTGTTCGCGGTGCTGGTGCGGCTGTTCCAGATTTCCCCGGCAGCCAGCAGCGGCGTACTGCATGACGTACTGGCGGTCATCGCCGTTGCGTCGATCATCGTCGGCAACCTGCTGGCTTTGATGCAGAACAACTTGAAGCGTCTGCTGGGTTACTCGTCCATCGCGCACTTCGGCTACCTGATGATCGCCCTGGTGGCGACCAAAGGCATGGCGGTTGAGGCTATCGGCGTGTATCTGGTCACCTATGTACTGACCAGCCTTGGCAGCTTCGGTGTAATCACCATGATGTCGTCGCCGTACAGTGGCCGTGATACCGATGCGATGTTCGAGTACCGTGGTCTGTTCTGGCGTCGCCCGTACCTCACAGCGGTGATGACCCTGATGATGCTGTCCCTGGCGGGTATCCCGCTGACGGCTGGCTTCATCGGCAAGTTCTACATCATCGCGACCGGCGTTGAGTCGAAGCTCTGGTGGTTGCTCGGTGCACTGATTATCGGTAGCGCCATCGGCGTCTTCTACTACCTGCGCGTGATGGTGACCCTGTACCTGGTGGACTCCAAGCTGCCACGCCACGACGCTGCCTTCAACTGGGCGCAACGTACCGGCGGCGTGATGCTGCTGGCCATCGCCATTCTGACCTTCGTACTGGGTGTCTATCCGCAGCCTCTGCTGGACTTGGTCAAGCATGCAGGTCTGATGGGCTGATCTCTCAAGGATCAGGCATGACGGGACGCATAAAAAAACCTGCTCGATTGAGCAGGTTTTTTTTCGCCAGGAGAATCTCAACCCGGCAAACGTACCGTCTTCTTGGCGCTGACGAACAGGCCCCAGGTAGACATGAACAGCGCAGCGACCATCGGCCCGATCACGAAACCATTCAGGCCGAATACCGACATGCCGCCCAGGGTGGAGATCAGAATCAGGTAGTCAGGCATCTTGGTATCTTTGCCGACCAGAATAGGTCGCAGCACGTTGTCGACCAGTCCAATCACAAACACACCGAACAGCGCGAGCACTACGCCCTGCCAGATCATCCCGCTCAACAGGAAGTAAACCGCCACCGGTGCCCAGACAATCCCCGCCCCCACGGCTGGCAGCAGCGACAGAAATGCCATGATGACCGCCCAGAGCAGAGCGCTGGGAATGTCGAGACACCAGAAGATAAATCCACCGAGAGCACCCTGGGTGATCGCGACGACGACGTTGCCTTTGACGGTGGCACGCACGACGCGCGTGAACTTCAGTTGCAGGCGACGCTTCTGGGGTTCAGCCAGAGGCACAGCAATACGCATCTTGCGCACCAGTTCCTGACCATCACGCAGGAAGAAGAACAGCAGGTACAACATGATGAAAAAGCCCACGACGAAGTCGAAGGTGCCCTGACCGAAGCTGAATGCCTGCGTCGCCAGGTACTGACTGCCCTGCATCGCGCCTTTGGCGATCTTGTCGCGCAGACCATCGAGATCGCCCATGCCCAGTCTGTCTAGCCAGCCCTGAACGTAATGCGGCAACAAGCCTTTGAACTCGGCCAGATAGCTGGCGATATCGAGTTGCCCGCTTTCGACGTTCTTGTAGAGCGTGGCACCTTCCTGAACCAGCAAGGCACTGATGACAATGACCGGTAAAATCGCGATCACCAGACAGATCATCAAGGTGCAAAGCGACGTCAGATTTCGCTGCCAGCCAAATTTCAGCAGCAAGCGACGCTGTACCGGCGCGAAGATGATGCCGAGGATCACCGCCCAGAACACCGCGCCGTAGAACGGCAGCAGGATCCATATGAACGCGATGGTCACCAGCACCAACAGCAGGATCAGGGTTTTGTATTGCAACGTGGTTTCGTTCATGTCCTTTCCATGTCAGTAGGCAAGCAACTCGCTTGACCTGATCCTTAGTCAGCCAATCAACGGACGAGTGCCATCATTCTGCTTGGCTTGCAGAGGAAGGCTCTGGAAAGGGAAGTACAGCAGAGAATGCGCCTGGCCGTAGGGTTTGCAGGAAATCGCAAAGTGTCGCTACACCGCGCTGTCTGACGGCAGACATTTGATCTGTAGGAGCTGCCGAAGGCGGCGATAGCGGTGCGTCAGGATAAATGCTTCGCAGCCTTCGGTAGCGCTCATCAAACATGAAATAACTGTCTGAGTTTAAATGCTTATTCTGTGCACTGAGCTTGCTCGCGATAGCGTCAGGTCAGACGCTATCCTCTTAACAGATCGACCGCTATCGCGAGCAAGCTCACTCCTACAGGATCCCTGTTTATTACGCGACAACGCGGCGCGTCGGACGACGAGGGCGCTCCCGCAGGTCAACCATTCGTAGCGCACTTCTCACGCGAGTTAAACCCGGAACTGCCCAACCAATGCACCAAGGCGCTGACCAAGATCATTCAGGCTGCGGGAGGTCTGCGCGCTTTGCCGGGTTTCATCGGCAACCGTATCAACGGCGGAAGCAATCTGATGCACGCTTCGGTTGATTTCCTCGGCAACTGCCGTTTGCTCTTCAGCGGCGCTGGCGATCTGCGCGTTCATGGTGTTGATGGTTGTGATCAGCTCGCCGATGGCATCCAGTGAAGACCCTGCCTGATTGGCCTGCACGGAGGTACCATCGCCAGCTTCGCTGGAGCGACGCATGGCATCGACAGCGGTCTGTGTACCCTTCTGCAAGCGGTCAATCATGCCCTGGATTTCCTGGGTGCTCTGCTGGGTACGACTCGCCAGCGCCCGCACTTCATCGGCTACCACCGCAAAACCACGACCCGCCTCCCCTGCACGTGCAGCCTCAATGGCGGCGTTGAGGGCCAACAGGTTGGTCTGCTCAGCGATGGAGCGAATCACCCCGAGTACGCTCACAATCGAAGACACGTCTTTCTGGAGGCTATCCAGGGACGAGCCACTGTTACGAATATCTTCAACCAGCGCGTGAATCAGTTTGATGCTGCCATCGACGACGCGTTTGGCCGACTGGCCCTCCTCGTCGGTCTTCTGTGCGGCGACCGAAGCACCTTGGGCACTTTTCGCCACTTCCTGAGCGGCAGCGGACATCTCGTTGATCGCGGTGGCAACCTGATCCGTTTCGTGACGCTGGCGCTCCATGGCTTGCTCTGAGCGTTGCGCCTGGCTCGATACTTCGCCGACCAGACCGGTCAATTGTCCGGTCATGCCGGATATCTGGCTGACAAGACCATGGATCTTGTCGACGAAGCGGTTAAAGGAGCTGGCCAGCTCGCCCAGCTCATCCTGACTGGTCACGGCCAGACGGCGGGTCAAATCCCCTTCGCCTGCGGCAATGTCATCGAGGTTGTTTTTCATCAAACGCAGTGGGCGCAGCAAGGTTCCGGCCAGCACAACGCCGATGATGCTGATGATGACAAGAACCAGCAGTGCAACGCCGATGATACTTAGCAACATTTTCTGCAGCCGGGCGTCAACGTCCTGCTCGACCAGTGCAACCTCAGCGTCGATGCCATCAAGATTGACCGATGAGCCGAACGCCAGGTCCCATTTGGGTAAATATTCGGTATAGCCCAGCTTGGGCAGCAGCTCGGTCTTGCCGGGCAGCGGTGAAGAGTAGAGAAGATAGTGCGTACCGGCTTTAGCTACCGCCACCAGCTCATTGTTGACATATACGCCGTTCGGATCGCGAGCTTCTTTGAAGCTCTTCCCGACGCCATCTGGGCTGTTTGCCTTGAACAAGCGTATCGATTGCGAATCGTAGCCAAAGAAATAGCCGTCTTTGCCGTAGGAAATGCCGGAAAGCAATTTTATCGCCTGTGCCCGGGCAGCTTCATCGCCAGCCGGCGAGGCATCGTAGATCGGTTTGATAGCAGTCATGCCAATGGCGACATAGTTTTGCAGCGTAGCCTTGGCTTCATTCAGCAGCCGTTCGCGAGTTTCGCTGACCTCGCGTTTTGCCTGGTCGTGCAACATGAGAATTGTTGTCACGCTGATGATCAACGCGAATATCAGCACTGGCAGGATGGCCAGTGAAAGTACTTTGGCTTTCAGGCTAATGCGCATAGGACCCCAAGCATCAATTTGTTGTTTTTAAATTTTGATCTTGGGCTTGTATCGGCAATATGGCCGAAAGGTTGAGAGATTTCGGAGTTACTCGTAAGTAACGCCCATATTGAACGCAGGAATATTGAGCGGTAGTTGCCAGGTTAATGACATGCTTAATCGCTTACTGAGCAAGTCAATCGATCGCTGAACGATCAGGCAGATCAATACGTACTCGAAGCCCACCTGACTGGCTGGCTTCAAGTTGCAGATGACCGCCCCACACCTGAACGATATCGCGCACGATACTGAGGCCCAGTCCATGACCGGTGATTTGCTCATCCAGACGCGCACCACGGCTGAAGACTTCCTCGCGCATGGCTTCAGGGATACCGGGGCCGTCGTCTTCGATCACAATACTGAAGCTCGCTTCCTGCCGACTAATCGTCAGCAGTACTTCGCTGTCGGCCCATTTGCAGGCGTTATCCAGCAAGTTGCCCAACAGCTCCAGAATATCCTCCCGATCCCAAGGTAAAGACAGGCCTGGCTTGACTTGCATCTCTAGGTTGAGGTGCTCGCCATGGATCATGCGCAAAGTGGCGAACAGTCCGCTCAACTCTGCATCACAATCAAAATGCGCACCGGGCAACGCATCGCCGGATAGCCGTGCACGATTGAGCTCACGCGCCAGGCGTTGCTGAATCTGTTCCAACTGCTCACGAAGAATATTACGCAAGCCGGGATGAGCATCGAACTGGGGGCTGGCTATGGCACTGAACAAGACTGCCAGTGGCGTTTTCAACGCATGACCCAGGTTACCGAGAGCGTTGCGCGAGCGTCTCAGGCTGTCTTCGGTGTGTTCCAGCAAATGGTTGATTTGCGACACAAGAGGTTCGAGCTCTACGGGTACCTCTTCATCCAGTTGGGAACGCTTACCTTGCTGGAGCTGAACAAGCTGTTCACGAGCCCGGTCCAGTGGACGCAAGGCACGACGTACCGTCACACGCTGCAGAGCCAGAATCAGCAGGAGAGCGGCAAGCCCCAATCCGAGGCCAATCTGTTGCACACGAAGAAAGCTCGCCCTGACCGGTGTGTAGTCCTGGGCGACAGTAATTGAGATGTCCTGACCGAATTTTCGATAATCGGCCTTGTGCAGTAGCAAGGACTGCCCTGTCTGGCCTAACTCATAGCTGGCATGTAACCCGCTTGAACCTGGATCAGGAATCTCCAGATCCCATAATGATCGAGAGCGCCAGTGTCCTTCAGGGAAATCAATTCGAAAATAGTGCCCTGAATAAGGCCGCTGATAGGCAGGCGACAGTCGGTGCTCATCCAGCTGCACGCCATTTTGGCCGCGTACCAAGGCAACCAGCAGGCTCTCGCTCTCGTTGCGCAGTCCGGCTTCCAGGTAGCGCTGCAAACCTAACTCAAACAGCCATAGGCTGGTTTGGGCCAACACCACGCACACCAGAACCATCACGCTGATAAGCCCGATGCTCAGGCGACGCTGAATAGACTTCAAGCAGCAGGCTCCCCGCCAAAACGATAGCCTTGACCGCGTCGGGTTTCAACCACGGCTTTCCCGAGCTTGCGTCTGAGGTGATTCACATGCACTTCAATGACGTTGGAATCACGCTCGTTTTCACCGTCATACAGGTGCTCAGCCAAATGGCTTTTTGAAAGAATCTGCTCCGGGTGCAGCATGAAGTAACGCAGCAACCGGAATTCGGCGGACGTCAGCTGAATATCTACACCGCCCTGGTTAACGCATTGACGCCCTTCGTCCAGATGCAAACCGGCGGATTCAAGACGAGGCTGATTGGCCAGTCCTTTAGAGCGACGCAATAACGCCTGAATACGCAGCTGTAACTCTTCCGGATGAAAAGGTTTGGTCAGGTAGTCGTCGGCACCGGCCTTGAGCCCTTCTATACGTTCAGACCAGGAACCTCGGGCCGTCAGTACAAGAACCGGCGTTGCCAGACCTGCGGAGCGCCATTGCTCAAGCACCTCCAGACCGGGAAGCCCTGGCAGGCCGAGGTCGAGAATGATCAAATCATAAGGCTCGGTTACGCCTTGGTGAACCGCGTCACGCCCGTCCGCAAGCCAGTCAACGGCATAGCCCTGTCTGCCCAGACCGGAAAGCAGCTCATCTGCCAGCGGGACATGGTCCTCTACCAATAACAGGCGCATCAGTCTTCCTCATCCTTCAATAGTCGACTGTCCCGAGCGTTATATTTCAGCTCGCGGACCACCCCTTCCGAGGTCAGAATCTCAAACTCATAAACGTACACGCCATGTTTCTCTTCAAGTTCTGCCTCTAATAATTTGGCACCCGGGTGCCGGGCCATCGCCATTTCCATCAACTGCTCAAGCGGAAGAATAGTGCCCTTCTGACGCAAACTCAGCGCTTCATCCTGATCCAGGTCTCTCGCTTGCACAGAGATGCAGACCAGCACAAGGCAAATAAGAGTGCCACGACGCTTAGGTAACTTCATTATCGGTCCTGATGATTTTTGAGCACCTTCCCGGTTGCAGCATCGATATCTACGTCCCAGTGGATACCTTGAGTGTCGGTAAGCTCAACCTGATAAACATGCTTGCCGTATTTTTCATCAAGCTCGGCGTCATTGATCGTCGCGCCAGGATGTTTGGCCAAGGCTGCCCCGTTGAGCTGCTCCGCGCTTTGAATGGTGCCAGCGGCGCGCAATGTAGCAGCTTCGTCGGGGGAAATGTCGCGAGCGCTGACTGCACCGCTGGTAAATACCAGAAGGGCAGAGACAAAAAGCGCAGTCAGAGTTTTCACTATCAGGCTCCGTTGAGAATGTTTATTCCTATCCACTTAGGATAAACGTCCCAACTTAATTCAACCTGAATCGATCTGGCTAGATGCCATCAGTACGGATGAACGACCGGGTTTTAGCGCATAGCCCAAACCAATGCTGATAAACTCTTGGCCTGCATGCGTCGCTGCGACGATCGCCATTTTTTAGAGTTGAACATTTTGGAAATTTTTAAAGAGTTTACGTTCGAGTCAGCCCACTTCCTTCCTCACGTTCCCGAGGGCCATAAATGCGGACGGCTGCATGGCCACTCCTTCCGTATCGCTATTCATCTGGAAGGTGAAGTCGACCCGCACATCGGCTGGATCCGGGACTTCTCTGAAATCAAGGCGATATTCAAACCGCTTTATGAGCGCCTTGATCACCACTACTTGAATGACATACCCGGGCTTGAAAACCCAACCAGCGAAAACCTCGCCAAATGGATCTTTGCCGAGCTCAAGCCGCTGTTGCCAGAGCTGTCTGCTATTCGGATTCACGAGACGTGCACCAGCGGTTGCATATACCGCGGTGAATAATCGCTGGTATTGAGAAAGCCCTCCTTGTCCACAAGGGGGGCTTTTTTGTGGCTAAGGGAATGCCGTGTATAGCAACAATGCAGAGCGCCGTGGGATCGGATTTTATCCGGGAAGGCGATATCTCATCGTAGGAGCGGCTTTAGCCGCGAGCCGCATTTACCCAAAGATCAGCGCTGGGACAGATGACGCCCTCCCGAATAAATTCGGTCCTACCGAGGTTGGCATGGGCATTGGACCGGTAGGAGCGAACTTGTTCGCGAGGGGGGCGGTGCATACGCAGCCTGTGTATCGCCTGAAATGCAGCCCTCCCGAATGAATTCGGTCCTATCGAGGTTGGCGCATGAATGCCGGACGGTAGGAGCGAACTTGTTCGCGAGGGGGATGTACATCCGCGGCCTGTGTATCGCCTGAAATGCAGCCCTCCCGAATGAATTCGGTCCTACCGAGGTTGGCGCATGGACGCTGGACCGGTAGGAGCGAACTTGTTCGCGAGGGGATGGTATATCCGCAGCCTCTGTATCGCCTGGCAGACAGCCCTCCCGAATGAATTCGGTCCTACCAAGGTTGGCCAGAGCGCGCGCATAACCCGCTAATTTTTTCAGGCACAC
>NZ_JACONW010000065.1 GCF_014357575.1 Pseudomonas folii
CTCAACCGCATCGACAGATCCACCGCCTTCACATCCTTGGTCATCGCGCCAATCGAAATGTAATCCACGCCGGTTTCGGCAATTACCAGCAATGTGTCGTCGTTGATCCCGCCGCTGGCTTCCAGCTTTGCCCGGCCGGCATTGAGGCGTACCGCTTCGCGCATGTCGTCGAGGCTTAGTTCGTCGAGCATGACGATGTCGGCCCCGGCATCCAGCGCCTCCCGCAACTCGTCTAGACTTTCTACTTCGATCTCCACCGGTTTACCCGGCGCGATCTTGTGCGCGGCGGTGATGGCCTGGGCAATGCCGCCACAGGCGGCGATGTGGTTTTCCTTGATCAGGAAGGCGTCGAACAGACCAATGCGGTGGTTGTGGCAACCGCCGCAGGTCACGGCGTATTTTTGTGCGAGGCGCAGGCCCGGCAGGGTTTTGCGGGTGTCCAGCAATTTGACCTGGGTATTGGCGACAATGTCTGCGTAATGCCGGGCTTTAGTGGCCACCCCTGAAAGCATCTGCAGAAAGTTGAGGGCACTGCGCTCGCCCGTCAGCAGTGAGCGAGCCGGGCCTTCCACATGGAACAGCGCCTGATTGGGTTGAACCCGATCACCGTCCGTCACCTGCCAGTGCACCGCGACCCGCGGGTCCAGTTGCCGGAATACCGCATCCACCCAGGCCGTTCCGGCAATAACCGCAGCGTCCCGGGAGATAACCGTGGCTTTAGCCAGACGTTCGGCGGGAATCAACTGGGCGGTGATGTCGCCACTGCCGACGTCTTCCAGCAACGCACGCCGTACGTTGGCTTCGATTTCTGCGGTGAGGGTGGCGAGTTTCAGGTTCGGCATAGCGGACTCCATTTAAGGTGAGCCGAGTATAAAGCAGGTCGTCGCCGGAACTCACGGCGCCCCATCTACTGCGGGCGTTTGCTTGTCCTTAAGTGGATGACAGTTGGTCGGTTTTTTACATTTCGTTGCGATGGAACGGGTTTTTCGCGGTCTATCCTTGCACGCGTCAATCCGCTAGCCGGAGACGAAATGTAAAGAACAAGACATCTCTGGCAGATCGGATATATTTTAAATGTCGCGACTTGTATTTGACGTCACAGGTTTGACGTGTGGCGAAATGAATGGGGGGGTCGCTTCACATGCCCGGGATATGGCCCGGCTTGTGATGGGATCAATGACGTTGCCTGGCAGGTGGCTTGATGCAAAACGACGAGAATGTTGTGCCGTTAACTAAAGCTAATCCCGACCTGGCGTCTCATTCGCCCCTCGCGCGCCTGCCTGTCGTTTTGCTGCAGGTCCGTGACAAGGCCGCCCAGCAACTCAAGGACGCCTTGCAGGAGCTGTTCGACAATGCCGACGACACGCTGTTTGATATGGCGGATCGTGCGCAGAGCAATTCCGAGCAAAATAATTTCTTTGAAGCCATGCGCGACCTGCGCCTCAAGCGCAAAAGCATCGAGCGTGCGTTTCTCGACAAGTTTTATGACGCCTTTTTGCGCCTGGGCCAGTATCAGGTCTCCGAGCCCGTTATCGCGACGCCGGTGTCGTTCGACAAACTGTCGCTAGTGCACAACGACGATCTGGAAAAGACCGTCGCCGTTGATGCGATGGTGACCAAGGTGCTCAGCCGTGACGGCACTGCGCTTTCCCAACTGACCACGCGTCTGAACCAGTTGGTCACTCAGCCCCTGACCAATGAAGCCAACCCAATGGGTCCGGCGATGCTGTGTGATTATTTCCTGCAGGCCGGGCGCAGCCTTGGCGTGGGTATAAAGGTCAAGCTGATCGTGCTCAAGCTGTTTGAGAAGTACGTGCTGGCTGACACTGATGATCTGTACAGCGAGGCTAACCAACTTTTGATCGCTACCGGCGTTTTGCCAGAACTCAAAGCGGTGCCAGCGCGTCGCTCCACTGATCGCAGCACTCGTCCTAGCCGCAGCGTCGAGCCATTTGCCGATCCGCTTCTGGCACAGACAGCGGACAAACTCGACAAAGGTGTACACGACGTTTTCTCGGCCTTGCAGGAGCTGTTGCTGCAAGTGCGCGGTAATCTCGTGCCGCGTCACGAGCCCAGTGCAGAAGCCCGGCCGATTTCCAGCCAGGATCTGCTGCGTCTGTTGTCGCACATGCAGCAATATGTTCCTTCGTCGGATTTGCCGGAAGATTTCGATCTGCGCAACCAGTTGGAACAGTTGCTCACCCGTGTCAGCGTCAAGAGCGGCAAATTCCGCGTGGTGGGCGTGGGTGACGAAGACGTCATCAACCTGATCGCCATGCTGTTTGAATTCATTCTCGATGACCGCAATCTGCCGCCCTCGCTGCGTGCGTTGATCGGTCGCCTGCAAATCCCGATGCTCAAAGTTGCGGTTATCGACAAGAGCTTTTTCAGTCGAGGCAGCCATCCGGCGCGACGTCTGCTCAATGAGATCGCTTCTGCGGCGTTGGGCTGGGGCGGTCGTGATGACTATCAGCGCGACTCGCTTTATGTCCGCGTCGAGCAGATCGTGCAGCGTTTGCTGAACGATTTTGTTGATGATCCGGCGATCTTTTCCGAGCTGTTGGTGGACTTTCTCGCTTTCACCAGCGATGAGCGTCGCCGCAGCGAATTGCTTGAACAGCGCACCCGTGATGCCGAAGAAGGCCGTGCACGTGCCGAGTTGGCCCGTCAGCGGGTTCAGCAGGAATTGAATCAACGCCTGCTCGGCAAAGTCTTGCCTGAAGTGGTCGTGCGTTTGCTGCAGGAAGCCTGGAGCAAAGTGTTGCTGCTGACTTGCCTCAAACACGGTGATGATTCTGTTGAGTGGCAGGCTGGACTGGCCGCCATGGATGATCTGGTCTGGAGTGTCGAGCTGCACGAAGAACCTGAAGCCAGGCAGCGTTTGCTGGATCTGGTGCCGGGCTTGCTCAAAGCGCTGCGTGAAGGCCTGACCAGCGCCGCGTTCGATCCGTTCGCGACCAGTGAGTTTTTCAGTCAACTGGAAGTGCTGCACGTGCAGGCGTTTCAGCATTTCTCGCGCACCCAGGACGACGCGGCCCAAGGCTCGTCCGAGTCTGCCGAAGCCGAGGAACCGCATGGTCCGGCGATGATTCAGGTGGTCGAAGAGATCGTCTTGATTGCCCCCGGCGAACAGGTTTTCAACGAGCCTGCTTCACGTCTACCGGAAGATGACGCGGGTCTGGCTCAGGTCGACAAGCTGCGTTTGGGCGGCTGGGTAGAAATTCAGGAAGACGAAGAACACAAACTGCGCTGCAAGCTGGCGGCTATCGTCGAGCCGAGCGGTCGTTATGTATTCGTTAACCGCACGGGCATGAAAGTCCTGGAAAAGACCCGAATGGGTCTGGCCCTGGAGTTCCGTCGCGGCACCATCCGCATGCTCGACGACGCCTTGCTGTTTGATCGTGCGCTGGAGTCGGTGTTGGGTAACTTGCGCAAGCTCAAGGGCGCGTAAGGCCGAGCCGCCACGAACCGTAGGACCGGCTTTAGCCGGGAGGACATTTGCCCTGACGAAGCTAATGTGGCGAATGGGCCGACCCTCTCCCGGCTAAAGCCAGTCCTACGGGGCTCTGTATATAAGTCGCTCATTGGGATTTCTTAACTCCAGACCCTTCCTACCCAATCCTCATCCATTTACACCCTCCCTATTTCTCTCATAGCGGGCATACTTGTCCCTGTCGATTTATCCGCGCAAGGAACCTTCATGCAGCTCGATTGTGCAAGCGGCTGGTGCCATGGCATCCATCACTGCCCATCGCCCAACTTCAATGCGCGCCCTGCGGGTGAAATCTCTTTATTGGTGATTCACAACATCAGTCTGCCACCTGCCCAGTTCAAGACCGGCAAGGTGCAGGCTTTTTTTCAGAATCAACTGGATGTCACCGAGCATCCCTATTTTGAAGGGATTGCAGATCTGCGCGTGTCGGCGCATTTTCTGATCGAGCGGGACGGGGAGGTGACTCAGTTCGTTTCCTGTCTGGATCGGGCCTGGCATGCTGGCGTATCGGTTTTCGAGGGGCGGGAAACCTGCAATGATTTTTCCGTTGGCATCGAGCTTGAGGGCACCGACGAGCAGCCGTTTACGGACGCGCAATACGCCGCCCTGATTGATTTGACCCGTCAGCTACAGTCAGCGTACCCGGCGATCAGCAGCGCTCGTATTTGTGGCCATAGCGACATTGCGCCGGGTCGAAAGACTGACCCGGGGCCATTTTTTGACTGGTCGCGTTTCAAAGCGGCCTTGCAGGTTTGAAGTGAGGGACAGGTAAATGAGTTTTCTGGTGTTACTGCTGGCGGTCTTGATCGAAAAGTTTTCGGCCTTGCGTGAGCGTGTCCAGCGAGATGGTATCTGGCGGTCTGAACTGGCCAGGCTTGAAGCCAGCCCGCGCATGGCGTCGCACCCTTGGTTGATTCTCGGGTTGAGTGTGTTGCTGCCGGTGTTGCTGGTGGCATTGATTCTGGTGGTCCTGGGTTCAGTCGCCAACGGCTGGCTGGCATTGCCGGTGCATTTGCTGGTGTTGATCTACAGCCTGGGGCGTGGCGATCTGATTGCCGCGCTCGGCCCGTTTCGTGACGCTTGCCGCCGCGGTGACGAGCAGGCTGCGGTGCATGTTGCCGAGCGCGACATGGGTGTGCTGGCCGACAACAGCGAAGATTTGCTCAAAGGCGTGCAGGGCCACTTGTTATGGCAGGCTTATCAAAGCTTCTTTGCGGTGATTTTCTGGTACTTCCTGCTGGGGCCGGTAGCCGCGTTGGCTTACCGTTTGCTGGCGCTCGCTGCCGAGCATGGCAAGACTCCAGGCGTGTCAGAAAACGCCGCTCAACTGCGTCATGCTTTCGACTGGATTCCGGTACGCCTGCTGGCGGCAAGCTTTGCCTTGGTGGGTAACTTCGTTGCGGTCACTCGGGTGATGTTGCATGAACTGCTCAACTGGGATATCAGCGCAGCCCAGTTGATTGCGAAAGTCGGCTGTGTGGCTGGAGAGGTTCCTGCGCCTGTGGTGGGGGCAGAAGGCGTCAACAGCCTCGATGTGCTCTGGGAGTTGCTGATCCGCGCCGCGATTGTCTGGTACGCCGGGTTTGCGTTGTGGACGTTGCTGGTTTGAGGGGAGGCTGCAACTCCATTGAATTGGAATGCCTCACACAGTAGACGCTGATGACGTGGGACCGGCTTCAGCCGGGAAAGCTGCCTGGAAAATGCTACATATTCAGCGGCTGTCCCGGCCTCTTCCCGGCTAAAGCCGGTACCACGTCAACGTGCCGGAAACGGCATTTCAATCAAATCCAGCCAAATAACTCGTTGGCATTCCGGGTACTCACCTCAGCCAACCGCTCGGGCGCAACTTCCATCAACCCAGCCAGCGCTTCACAGATCTCCGGCAAATGCTCCGGACTGTTGCGCTGGCCTGGATACATGGCGGGTGCCATGTCCGGCGAGTCGGTTTCCAGCACGATACTGTCCAGCGGCAGTTCGGCGATAACCCGATGCATGCGTAGCGCTTGAGGCCAGGTCGCGGCACCGCCGAGGCCGAGTTTGAAACCCAGTTTGATGTATTCACGTGCTTCTTCACGACTCCCGGCGAACGCATGAATAATGCCGCTGCGCTTGAGCTTGAAGCGTTTGAGGGTAGCGATCACGTCGGCGTGGCTGCGACGGACATGCAGCAGCGCGGGCAGGTTGAAGTCCGCAGCCAGCTGTAATTGCGCCTCGAAAACCTGTTGCTGACGCGGGCGATCCAGGGTTTCAACGTAATAATCCAGGCCAATTTCCCCCACCGCACATAATTGCGGGTGACCTTGCAGGCGCGTCAGCCAGTCAGCCAATTGGTCGAGATGTTCGGGCTGATGCTCGTCGATGTACACCGGATGCAGGCCGAATGCGGCGTGCAGCGATGGGTTCGCCAGTGTCAGGTCCCAGACACGCTGCCAGTTGCGCTCGTACACCCCCAGCACGACCATGCGCTCGACGCCCAGCGTCCGGCAGTGGTCGAGAATCGCTGCTCGATCTGCATCGAAATCGTCGAAATCCAGATGCGTGTGGGTGTCGATGAGCGTCACATTCAGTCCTCGTGAATGCGCTGTTTGAAGGTTCGCACGATGGCATGTACGCCCGGTTCATACTGATTTTTTTCAATCGCAGCCAAGGCCAGGTCCAGTGCAGCGCTGGCAATCAACTGGTGTTGCTGGGCCATGGCATTGACCGGTAGCGGCAGGAAGTCCAGCAACTGCGTATCACCAAAAGTGCCCAGATGAAATTGCGCCGGGTTCACGGCGCGACTTTGCAGCGCGTCGAAAACCCCCTGCAACAGGACGTACGAGGTGGTGACCAATGCGTCCGGGAAATCACCCAGCCGCTCAAAAATATCCTGCATCAATTGTTGGCCGCACTGCCTGCTGAATGCATCGCCATGCTCGATGATCACCGAGCCTTCGAAGCCCGCCAGCGCATCCTCGAAACCGCTGGCCCTGGCACGGCTGATGCTCAGCTCCGGTCGGGCGCCAATCAGCGCGATGTGCCTGGGTTTCGTCTGCAACAGACTACGAGTCAGCTGCAGGCTGGCGTCGTGGTCGTCGCTGACGACTGAGCAAAAGTGTCGGGCGTCCATTTCCCGGTCGATGGCGATGACCGGCATGCCTTTATCCTGTAGCTCGCGATAGCTGTCATCACTGGCGGGCAGGCAGCTGGCAACAAACAGCGCGTCACAGCGCCGCGCACGGAATAGCTGGAGTAGTTGCAGCTCGCTGACGGGGTCATCGTCGGAACTGGCGATCAGCAATTGATAGCCGTGCGCCCGTGCACCCTGTTCCAGCAGCTTGGCGATCCGCGCGTAACTGGGGTTTTCCAGGTCGGGCAGGATAAATCCCAGGGTGCGGGTGTGCCGGCTGCGCAAGCCTGCGGCCTGGGGGTTCGGACGAAAGCCGTGCTCTTCGACGACTGCCTGAACGCGCTCGACGGTAGCGTTGCTGATGCGTTGTTGTTCGGCCTTTCCGTTGATCACGTAACTGGCCGTGGTGACGGAGACTCCCGCCAGACGTGCAATATCACTGAGCTTCACTCGTGATTCCTTTTGTTATGGATGCCTCATCAGAGAAGATTCTCACCGAAAGTGGCCGATCTGCACAGCAGACCATCGTCCACCCTCAATGTTCTCAGGTTTATTTGCGTTTGCCGGGCTACATTGGAGCTCGTGCTCTTCAACCTGCAGAGATAATCGAGTAACGTGCCGCAACTTAGATTAAACGTTTCAGCAACTTTTTTGGTTGCTGTTGTCATAGGCATACCTTTGATCGTTTATCTGTTTCATCACCTAAGCTGTCGATCAAACCGTGATCGTCCTTAAAACAAGAATCAGGCGCGTGCCCGCGCTGTACAGGAGACAGGCATGCTCGAGCTCACTGTTGAGCAAATATCCATGGCCCAGACGGCTGTGGATAAACCCGCCGCTTTGCAATTGCTTGCCGAACTGCTGGTTGCCGATGGCCTGGTTGCCGACGGCTACCTGACCGGTTTGCAGAACCGCGAAAAACAAGGCTCGACCTTTCTCGGTCAGGGCATCGCAATCCCCCACGGAACCCCCGAAACCCGCGACCAGGTCTTTTCCACCGGCGTGCGCCTCATGCAGTTTCCCGAGGGCGTGGATTGGGGCGACGGCCACATGGTCTATCTGGCCATTGGTATCGCTGCTAAATCCGACGAGCATTTACGCCTCTTGCAACTCCTGACGCGTGCCCTTGGCGAAAACGATATTGGCGAAGCCCTGCGTCAGGCCGAGAGCCCTGAAGCGCTGCTCAAACTGTTGCAAGGCGCGCCGCAAGAGCTGGCCCTTGATAGCCAGTTGATCAGCCTTGGGGTTACCGCGGACGATTTCGAGGAGCTGGTCTGGCGTGGTGCACGTTTGCTACGTAAGGCCGATTGCGTCGATAACGGCTTCGCTGCCGTGCTCCAGCAGGTTGAAGCCTTGTCTCTGGGTGATGGCCTGTGGTGGCTGCACAGCGAACAGACCGTCAAACGCCCAGGACTGGCGTTCGTCACGCCGGACAAGCCGATTCGTTATCTCGGGCAGCCGCTCACCGGGTTGTTCTGCCTCGCCAGTCTGGGCGAAGCGCATCAGACGTTGCTTGAGCGTTTGTGCTCCCTGCTGATTGAAGGCCGCGGCCATGAACTGGGCCACGCCACCAGCAATCGCGCGGTGCTTGAGGCACTGGGCGGTGAAGTGCCTGCTGAATGGCCGACCCAGCATGTGACGCTGGCTAACGCCCATGGCTTGCACGCTCGTCCGGCGAAGATCCTGGCGCAACTGGCCAAGGAGTTTGAAGGCGATATTCGTGTTCGCGTGCTGGACACCGGCGAGAGCGCGGTCTCCGCCAAGAGTTTGAGCAAACTGCTGAGCCTGGGCGCTCGCCGTGGCCAGGTGCTGGAGTTCATTGCCGAGCCGAGTGTCGCCGCCGATGCGCTGCCTGCTTTGTTGGCTGCCGTCGAGCAAGGTCTGGGCGAAGAAGTCGAACCGCTACCGACCGCAACATCGCCGACACCGGCTGCGGCAGTCGTCGCCCCGGAAATGCCCGCGCCGGTGGATGGTGCTCAAATCACCGCGGTGCCAGCATCGCCGGGTATCGCCATCGGCCCTGCGCATATTCAGGTGCTGCAAGCCTTCGACTACCCGTTGCAGGGCGAATCGGCGGCCATCGAGCGCGAACGTTTGGAAAAAGCCCTGAACGAAGTGCGTCAGGACATTCAGGGCCTGATTCAGCGCAGCAAGGCCAAGGCGATCCGCGAGATTTTCATCACCCACGTCGAAATGCTCGACGACCCCGAGCTGATCAACGAAGTCATCCTGCGCCTCAAACAGGGCGAGAGCGCTGCGGCGGCCTGGGACAATGTGATCGACAGCGCGGCGCGTCAGCAGGAACAGCTGCAGGACGTGCTTCTGGCTGAGCGCGCAGCGGATTTGCGTGATGTTGGCCGTCGCGTACTGGCGCAGATTTGCGGCATCGAAAACGTTGCTGCCCCGGACGAACCCTACATTCTCGTAATGGATGAAGTCGGCCCCTCCGATGTGGCGCGACTTGATCCCGCTCAAGTGGCTGGCATTCTGACTGCGCGTGGTGGCGCCACAGCGCACAGCGCTATTGTGGCCCGCGCCTTGGGCATTCCCGCACTGGTAGGTGCCGGTGACGGCGTGCTGTTGCTCAAGCCGGGAACGGTGCTGTTGCTCGACGGCCAGAAAGGGCGCCTGACTGTGGCGCCAGATGCTGAGACATTGCAGCGTGCTGCCGAAGATCGCGATAACCGCGAACAACGTCTGCAAGCCGCTGCCGCGAAACGCATGGAGCCTGCACTGACTGTCGACGGCCATGCCGTTGAAGTGTTCGCCAACATTGGCGATAGCGCCGGTACACCCGCTGCGGTAGAGCAGGGCGCGGAAGGCATCGGGCTGCTGCGTACCGAATTGCTGTTCATGGCCCACTCGCAGGCGCCGGACGAGGCGACTCAGGAAGCTGAATACCGTCGCGTGCTGGACGATCTGCAAGGCCGTCCTCTGGTGGTTCGTACGCTGGACGTCGGCGGCGATAAACCGCTGCCTTACTGGCCCATCGACAAAGAGGAAAACCCCTTCCTCGGTGTGCGCGGCATTCGTCTGACCCTGCAACGTCCGCAGGTCATGGAGAGCCAGCTGCGCGCCTTGTTGCGCGCCGCTGACAATCGTCCGCTGCGCATCATGTTCCCGATGGTCGGCACCGTTGAAGAATGGCGTCAGGCGCGGGACATGACACTGCGTCTTCGGGAAGAAATCCCGGTTGCGGACTTGCAGATCGGCATCATGATCGAAGTGCCGTCGGCCGCGTTGCTTGCTCCCGTGCTGGCCAAAGAAGTGGACTTCTTCAGTGTCGGCACCAACGACCTGACCCAATACACCATGGCCATCGACCGCGGTCACCCGACCTTGTCGGCACAGGCTGACGGCCTGCACCCGGCTGTGTTGCAACTGATCGACATCACCGTGCGTGCGGCTCATGCCAATGGCAAGTGGGTGGGTATTTGCGGCGAACTGGCGGCGGATCCGCTGGCAGTACCGGTGCTGGTCGGCCTTGGCGTCGATGAGTTGAGCGTCTCGGCGCGCAGCATCGGTGAAGTCAAAGCCTGCGTGCGTGAATTGAATTTGAGTACGGCGAAGCAACTGGCGCAGAACGCGCTGACGGTGGGCAGTGCCGCCGAAGTGCGTGCCCTTGTGGAGGCTTTGTAATGGCCAAGATACTGACCCTGACCATGAACCCCGCGTTGGACCTGACCGTGCAGTTGGGACCGTTGCAACTCGGACAAGTCAACCGCAGCGAAGCCATGCTCAGCCATGCGGCGGGCAAAGGTTTGAACGTTGCCCAGGTGCTGGCTGATCTGGGGCATCAAGTGACCGTCGCTGGCTTTCTTGGCGTCGACAATCAGCAACCGTTCGAGGCGCTTTTTACGCGTCGCGGCTTTGTCGATGAGTTCGTTCGCGTGCCGGGTGAAACCCGCAGCAACATCAAGCTGGCAGAGCAGAGCGGGCGTATCACCGACCTGAATGGCCCCGGCCCAATGGTCAGCGAAGAGGCACAGCAAGCGCTGTATGCCCGTGTTGAACAGATCGCGACGCAGTTTGACGCGGTTGTGGTTGCAGGCAGCCTGCCGCGTGGTGTCAGCCCGGAATGGCTGCACAAGTTGCTGGTCCGTCTCAAGGATCTTGGTCTGAAGGTCGCGCTGGACAGCAGTGGTCTGGCCTTGCGTGCCGGCCTCGCGGCGGGTCCGTGGCTGATCAAACCCAATACCGAAGAACTGGCCGATGCGCTGGATGCGCCGATCATTTCCATCGCCGCTCAGGCCGAAGCCGCCGCCAGCCTGCGTGCCCGAGGCATTGAGCATGTGGTGATCTCGCAGGGATCCGAAGGTGTGCATTGGTTCAGCGCCGAGACCGCGTTGCAGTCGCTGCCGCCGAAAGTCACCGTCGCGAGCACCGTGGGTGCTGGAGACTCGCTGCTGGCGGGTATGGTGCACGGCTTGCTCAGTGGCCATCCGGCTCAACAAACCCTGCGCACTGCCACGGCGATCGCTGCCATGGCGGTGACCCAGATCGGGTTTGGCATTACCGATAACGCACAGCTTAAAAAGCTCGAAGGCGGCGTGAACGTTCGCACTTTGGCGGAAAGATAAAGGAACCGGCCACTGCATGGTCGGTGTAGGAGCTGCCGAAGGCTGCGATAAGGTGTGTCAGACACGCCGCTTTCGCAGCCTTCGGCAGCTCCTACAGAATGCATTCCAATCAACTTGGTTATGCGCTGTTTAATAAGAGAGGCCAGGTAATGAAATTAGCCATTGTGACAGCCTGCCCGAACGGCAAGGTCAGCAGCGTTCTCAGTGCGAGGCTGCTGGATGCCGCCGCCCAGCGTATGGGCTGGAGCACTTGCGTCGAGGTCTTTGATCCGCGCAACCCGACACAGGTTTTGTCTGCCCAGGAAATTGCTGACGCCGACTGGATCCTGGTGGTCAACACCGGTGAAGTCGATCTGTCCCGCTTTGTGGGCAAGCGTCTGTTCCAGGACTCTCCCGCCCATGCGCTGCAAGACGTGGACGGTTTCCTGCATCGGGCGTCCGAGCAGGCCAACGTCTACGAGGCATCTGCCGTCGTAGAGCCTGCAGCGACTGGCGCCGTACCGCGCATCGTCGCGGTTACCGCGTGCCCGACGGGCGTTGCGCATACCTTCATGGCTGCTGAGGCCATTCAGCAGGCAGCCAAGCGTCTGGGGTACGAGCTTCAGGTTGAGACTCAAGGCTCGGTGGGCGCTCGTAATCCCCTCAGCGCTCAGGCGATTGCCGACGCTGATGTGGTATTGCTGGCGGCCGATATTGAAGTGGCTACCGAGCGCTTCGCGGGCAAACGTATTTATCGCTGCGGCACCGGTATTGCACTCAAGCAATCCGACGCCACGCTGAAAAAAGCGCTGGCTGAAGCTCAGGTGGAATCTTCTGGCAGTGCATCGACTGCACCGGCCAAACAGGAGAAAACCGGCGTCTACAAACACTTGCTGACTGGCGTGTCGTACATGCTGCCGATGGTGGTGGCGGGCGGTTTGCTGATCGCACTGTCGTTTGTGTTCGGCATTGAGGCGTTCAAGGAGCCAGGCACCCTGGCTGCAATCCTGAAGCAAGTGGGTGATGCTGCCTTTACGTTGATGGTCCCTTTGCTGGCCGGGTATATCGCCTACTCCATCGCCGATCGTCCGGGCCTGGCTCCCGGCATGATCGGTGGTCTGCTGGCGAGCACCCTCGGCGCAGGTTTCATCGGCGGGATCGCAGCGGGTTTCATCGCGGGCTACAGCGCCTGGGCAATCAATCGCTACGTTCGTTTGCCTGCCAGTGTCGAGGCGCTCAAGCCGATTCTGATTATCCCGTTACTCGCCAGTCTGGTCACTGGCCTGCTGATGATTTACGCGGTAGGCGGGCCCGTCGCAGGGCTGCTGGAAAGCCTGACGGTGTTCCTCAACAGCATGGGCACCACCAACGCGATTCTGCTGGGCGTGCTGCTCGGCGCAATGATGTGTGTCGATCTGGGCGGCCCGATCAACAAAGCGTCCTACGCGTTCTCGGTGGGGTTGCTGGCGTCCCAGAGCTATGCGCCAATGGCCGCTGCCATGGCTGCGGGCATGGTTCCGCCGATTGGTATGGGCATCGCCAGCTTCATCGCCCGCCGTAAATTCGCTCAGAGCGAGCGGGAAGCGGGCAAGGCTGCGTTTGTGCTGGGGCTGTGTTTCATCTCCGAAGGCGCGATTCCGTTTGCTGCGAAAGACCCGTTGCGGGTGATTCCAGCCAGTATTGCCGGTGGCGCGTTGACCGGAGCATTGTCGATGTACTTCGGCTGCAAACTGATGGCTCCGCACGGCGGCTTGTTCGTGATGCTGATCCCGAATGCCATCAACCATGCGCTGCTGTATCTGCTGGCGATTGTCGCAGGGAGCGTGGTGACAGGCGTGACGTACGCGTTGCTCAAGCGGCCGGAAGTGGCTGAGATGGAGGTTGCGCCAGCGCAGGCGTGATTAGCACCTTGGCCTGGTAATGCGATATCCCCGGTAGGAGCGAAGTTGTTCGCGAGGCGGCATGCCTGAAGAACCGCGTCAGCCTTTCTCGCCAACAAGTTGGCTCCTACCTTTGAGCGCAGTAGGCCTGAGACTGCGCAATGCCTGGGTAGGAGCGAACTTGTTCGCGAGGCGATGTGACAGACACGCCGCCTCTCGCCAACAAGTTGGCTCCTACCGGTTCAATGTCTGCCTCACTGTCATATTTCCCCAATCTTGCACTGCTAGCTTTCCCCTTTACCTTCAACAAGGGGACCCTCCATGACTCAGTTCGATCCGACACGTCGCCGCATCATTCAGGCTGCTGGCGCAGGCTTGCTTTTGCCCGGTCTGACGCCAGCCGTTATCGCTTCGATTCAGGACCGGCCGAAAATCACTGACGGTGTGCAGTCCGGTGACGTGCTGGGCGATCGGGCGATGGTCTGGAGTCGCAGTGATCGACCGTCGCGCATGGTGGTGGAGTGGGACACTCGCAGTATGTTCACCAACCCGCGTCGTGTGGTTTCAGCCCTTGCTGATCAGCGCACCGACTTTACTGCGCGAGTCGAGCTGAGTGGATTGCCCACCGATCAGGCGATTTTCTACCGCGTGCAATTCGAAGATGCTCAGTCGGGCGTAGCCAGTGAACCCTGGTTCGGCCATCTGCGCAGCGTGCCGCAACAGCGCCGGGATCTGCGGTTTGTCTGGAGTGGCGACACGGTAGGCCAGGGCTTCGGCATTAACCCGGATGTGGGTGGCATGCGTATCTATGAAGCCATGCGTCTGCGCCTGCCGGATTTCTTTATCCACAGCGGCGACACCATCTATGCCGACGGCCCGGTTCCGGCGCAGGTCGTCACGGAAGGCGGACGCATCTGGCGCAATATCACCACCGAAGCCAAGAGCAAGGTCGCGGAAACCCTCGACGAGTATCGCGGTGCTTATCGCTACAATCTGATGGATGACAACTTGCGCCGCTTCAACGCGGAAGTGCCGCAAATCTGGCAGTGGGACGACCACGAAGTGACCAATAACTGGTCCTCGAGCAAACAACTGGACGACCGCTACAAGGTCAAGGACATCCAGTTGCTGGCGTCCCGTGGCCGACAGGCGTTTCTGGAATACGCGCCCATGCGCTTGCAGGAAGCGGATAACGGCGGGCGTATCTATCGCAAGATGAGTTACGGGCCGATGCTGGACGTGTTCGTGCTGGACATGCGCAGCTATCGCGACGGTAACGATGCCAACCTGGCTGATAAACCGGGGCCTACCACGGCTTTTCTGGGGCGCACGCAGTTGGACTGGCTGAAAAGCGGGCTCAAGAACTCCACCGCACAATGGAAAGTGATCGCTGCCGACATGCCGATTGGTCTGGGCGTACCGGATGGCGAAGTCAGCCCTAGTGTGGCGCGCTGGGAAGCCATTGCCAACGGCCAGGACGGCCCTGCGGCTGGTCGCGAACTGGAAGTCGCCGAACTGTTGACGTATATGCGTGCACAGAAAATCCGCGACTGTGTATGGCTGACCGCCGATGTGCATTATTGCGCGGCGCATCACTACCAACCTGACCGGGCAGTGTTTCAGGACTTCGATCCGTTCTGGGAGTTTGTGGCCGGGCCTTTGAACGCCGGGAGCTTTGGTCCTAACGCTCTGGACAAAACCTTCGGCCCTGAACTGGTTTTCCAAAAGGCCCCGCCTGCGCAAAACACCTCGCCGTTTGCCGGTTTTCAGTTTTTTGGTGAAGTGAACATCGACGGGCAAAGCTCGGAGATGACCGTGACCTTGCGGGATCTGGATGGGGTTTCGGTGTTCGAGAAAAAACTGGTGCCCGCCAGGGACGCATGAAGACAAACAGTATTCTGGATCTGGATGAATGCTCTTGTGGGGATTCTATGTAGATCTGCAAGCTGACGTGGGACCGGCTTTAGCCGGGAAGGCTGCATTTCTGGCGATCAAGATGTAGTGGATATACGAGCCTCTTCCCGGCTAAAGCCGGTCCCACGTCGTAATGTCAGCTTGCGTGACGGCTTGGCATTTTCCACAGAGGCCACTCGGCATTGGTTGTACCGAAGCACTCCAGAAATTCCTTGTAACGCTATCGTCTATGCTGGCTTATCATTAGCCACCTAACGACGGGGCAGGGTTCGACGATGCTGGACATTTTCTATCAGACCCTGGCTATCACCGCACCGGTTTTCGCCATGCTGTTCCTGGGTGTGCTGCTCAAGCGCATCAACTGGATCGACGACAGTTTCATCATGACTGCGTCGAGTCTGGTGTTTAACGTGACGATGCCCGCGCTGTTGTTTCTCGGCATCATCCACGCTGATTTGCGTCAAGCCTTGCAGCCATCGCTGCTGATTTTCTTCACCATCATCACCCTGGCCGGTTTCGCCTTTGCGTGGGGCTGGGCGATCTGGCGCGTGCCGCTGGTCGACCGTGGGGTTTTTGTTCAGGGCGCCTTTCGTGGCAACAACGGCGTAATCGGACTGGCACTGGCCGCCAGCATGTACGGCGACTACGGTATTTCCCTGGGAGCGATCCTTGCGGCGCTGGTCATCCTTTTCTACAACGCGCTCTCGACCATTGTGCTCGCGGTGTACAGCCCGGTAATCAAATCCGACCCGTGGAGCCTGTTCAAAAGCGTGCTGGGCAACCCGCTGATCATCAGCATCATCCTTGCCTCGCCGTTCGCCTACTTCAAGATCGGGCTGCCGCACTGGATCGAGACGTCGGGCAATTACCTTGCGCAGATGACCCTGCCTCTGGCGCTGATCTGTATCGGCGGCACGTTGTCGCTGAGTTCGCTGCATCAGAGTGGCAAGCTGGCCGTCAGCGCCAGCGTGATGAAGATGGTCACTTTGCCGGTGTTGTCTACGCTGGCAGCCTGGCTGTGTGGTTTTCGCGGGCCGGAGTTGGGGATTCTGTTCCTGTACTTCGCCAGTCCGACCGCTGCGTCCAGCTACGTCATGGCCCGGGCGGCCAATGGCAATCATGTGCTGGCGGCCGCGATTATCGTGATCACCACACTGGCGGCCGCGGTGACCACCAATATCGGGATTTTTATCCTGCAATGGGGCGGCTGGATCTAGTGCTGGCGTCGCCATGCTCTGATGGTGCTGAAGACAATCATCACCGCGAACACCGGCAGGACAAATTGCACCATTAGCCGCTCCAGTTTGTCGGCCAGCGGCATGCCGGTGGTAAACGACACAATGTGCAGCCCGTACGCCAGATACAGTGTCAGCAGCATCAACCCTTCAATCCGGGTGATTCGGTAGCCGGAGTAGAATAACGGCATGCACAGGGCTGCTACGCCAAGCATCACGGGCAGGTCAAAATCCAGCGCGTTGGGCGAGACGGACAGCGGCACTGGTGCGATTAATGCGGTGATGCCCAGCACGCCCAGCAGATTGAACAGATTGCTGCCAATCACGTTGCCCACGGCGATATCACGCTCGCCACGCAGGGCGGCAATCAATGAAGTGGTCAGGGCGGGCAGGGATGTACTGACTGCGATCACGGTGAGGCCAATCACCCGTTCAGACAAACCAAGATCCATCGCGATCACCACCGACGCTGCCACCAGCAGGTGACTGCCCAGCACCACGCAGGCTATCCCGGTAAACAATGCCCCGAGACGTAGCAGTACCTGGCCTGTTTTGCGGGAGTGCTCGGACCCACTTGACTGGCGGTAGGCAAAGCGCTGCCCGGATTGGCGCAGGACGATCAGCAGGTAGACCAGCAGGCCCACAAGCAGAATCGCGCCATCGAGAGCGCCCAGCACACCGTTCCAGGAAAGGGCCAGCACTAATGCGCTGGCGACCACCATCAGCGGGATTTCCAGGCGTACCAATTGCCGTGTAACCCGCAATGGGATGATCAAGGCGCACAGGCCAAGGGTGACCAGCACATTGAAGATAGTGCTGCCTACCACGCTGCCCACAGCGATATCGGCGCTGGAGGTGAAGGCTGCTTGCAAGCCGACTGCCATTTGCGGTGCGCTGCTGCCCAGTGCGACAAATGTCAGACCAATGAACAAGGGGCGCACGCCAAGGGTGGTTGCCAGACTCACGGCAGCGCGCACTGAGAGTTCGGCTCCGATCAGCAGCAACAGCAGGCCGCATATCCATTGAAGGACGTCGGGAAACGGCAGGGATGAGAGTTCGAGAATTCGGGGCGTCCTTAGTCGCTCAGACTTTGTACACGCACAGGCGCGGTGCCACTGCGCAGCATACCGATTTGCTCGGCGGCAGCACGTGACAAATCAATCAATCGACCACGAGTGTGAGGACCGCGATCGTTGATCCGGACGATAACGGTCTTATCGTTATCCAGGTTGGTGACTCTGACCCGCGTGCCAAAGGGCAATTGGCGATGGGCCGCAGTGAGTCCATTCTGATCAAAGGGTTCGCCACTGGCGGTACGGTTGCCGTGATGCCGGGCGCCGTAATAGGAGGCATTGCCGGTTTCGTTGTAACCGCGAGGATCTATGATCTGATTCTGGCTGGCGCAGCCAACCAGGAAGGTGAACAGGGCTGTGGTGCCGAGAAGCCGCAGCATGGGTTGCGATCCTTGAGATTTTTGAGACTACCGCATCTCCCTGTAGGAGCTGCCGAAGGCTGCGAAGGTATGTGTCTGACACACCGCCTCGCAGCCTTCGACAGCTCCTGCAGGGAATGTCCGGCAGGAGCTTTTAAATCAACCTTCCAGCTTCTTCTTCAGCAGTTCATTGACCTGCTGCGGGTTGGCTTTGCCTTTGGAGACTTTCATCGCCTGACCGACGAAGAAGCCGAACATCTTGCCGCGTTTGGCTTCATCAGCAGCGCGGTACTGTTCGACCTGCTCGGCGTTGGCCGCGAGCATCTCGTCAAGCATCGACTCGATGGCACCGCTGTCAGTCACCTGCTTCAAGCCGCGCTTTTCGATGATCTCATCGGCGCTACCTTCACCATTGGCCATGGCCTCGAAAACCATTTTCGCGATTTTGCCGGAAATGGTGTTGTCGGTGATGCGCTTGAGCATGCCGCCCAATTGCTCGGCGCTGACCGGCGATTCTTCGATTTCCAGGCCTTGCTTGTTCAGCAAGCTGCCCAGTTCGACCATGACCCAGTTAGCAGCCAGTTTGGCGTCGCCGCTGATGCTGACCACTTGCTCGAAGTAATCCGCCTGCTCGCGGCTGGAGGCCAGCACGCTGGCGTCATAGGCCGACAGGCTGAACTGGCTCTGGAAGCGCTCGCGTTTCTGCGGAGGCAACTCCGGCAGCGTGGCGCGGGTTTCTTCGATGAACGAATCTTCGATCACCACTGGCAGCAGGTCCGGATCGGGGAAGTAACGGTAATCGTTGGCTTCCTCTTTGCTGCGCATGGCGCGGGTTTCGTCTTTGTTCGGATCGTAAAGACGGGTCTGCTGCACGACTTTGCCGCCATCTTCGATCAGGTCGATCTGACGCTGGATTTCGCTGTTGATCGCCTTCTCGATGAAGCGGAACGAGTTGACGTTCTTGATCTCGCAGCGAGTCCCGAATTCAACCTGGCCTTTTGGACGGATCGACACGTTACAGTCGCAGCGCAGCGAGCCTTCCGCCATGTTGCCATCGCAGATGCCCAGATAACGAACCAGCGCGTGCATGGCTTTGACGTAAGCCACTGCCTCCTTGGCCGAACGCATATCCGGCTCGGAAACGATTTCCAGCAGCGGAGTGCCTGCGCGGTTCAGGTCGATGCCGGTCATGCCGCTGAAGTCTTCGTGCAGGCTTTTGCCTGCGTCTTCTTCAAGGTGCGCGCGGGTGATGCCCACACGTTTGACGGTGCCGTCTTCCAGGGTGATGTCCAGATGGCCTTTGCCGACAATCGGCAATTCCATCTGGCTGATCTGATAGCCCTTGGGCAGGTCAGGATAGAAGTAGTTCTTGCGGGCAAACACGTTGTGCTGGCCGATCTCGGCATCTACCGCCAGACCGAACTTGACGGCCATGCGCACGGCTTCTTTATTGAGCACCGGCAATACGCCGGGCATGCCCAGGTCAACCAGGCTGGCCTGCGTGTTGGGCTCGGAGCCGAACGCGATGGCGCTGCCGGAGAAAATCTTCGATTGGGTCGAAAGCTGGGTGTGAATCTCCAGCCCGATTACGACTTCCCATTGCATTGTGTTTTCTCCTTAGAAGCCGTCAGGCGTGCGCAGATGCCAATCGGTGACTTGCTGATATTGATGAGCAACGTTCAGCAAGCGGCCTTCCTGGAAATACGGGGCGAGCAATTGCACGCCTACCGGCAGACCGTCGGCAAAGCCTGCTGGCATGGACAAGCCCGGCAGACCCGCAAGGTTGGCGGTGATGGTGTAGAAGTCTTCCAGATACTCGGCGACCGGGTCGTTGGTCTTGGCGCCGATTTTCCAGGCCGGGTTAGGCGTGGTCGGGCCGAGGATCACGTCGACTTCGGCGAAAGCGCTCATGAAATCGTTCTTGATCAGGCGACGGATTTTTTGCGCCTGCAAGTAGTAGGCGTCGTAATAGCCAGCTGAGAGCGCGTAGGCACCGACCAGAATCCGGCGTTGTACTTCCGGGCCAAAGCCTTCGGCGCGGGAGCGTTCGTACAGGTCGGTAAGGTCTTTTGGTTCTTCGCAGCGATGGCCGAAACGCACGCCGTCAAAGCGCGACAGGTTGGACGAGGCTTCTGCCGGAGCGATCACGTAATAGGCCGGGATGCCGTGTTGCAGGTTTGGCAGGCTGATTTCCTTGACCACGGCACCGAGTTTCTTCAGCTCGTCGACGCTGGCCATGACCATATCTGCAATGCGCGGATCTAGACCGGCACTGAAATATTCCTTTGGAAGACCGATGCGCAGGCCCTGCAGCGAGCCGTTGAGGCTGGCGCTGTAATCCGGTACAGGCTCGTCGATGCTGGTGGAGTCCAGCGGGTCGAAACCAGCCATGCCTTGCAGCAGAAGCGCGCAGTCTTCAGCACTGCGCGCCAGCGGACCCGCCTGATCGAGGCTCGACGCATAGGCGATCATGCCCCAGCGCGAAATACGACCGTAGGTCGGTTTCAAGCCAGTCAGGTTAGTCAGTGCGGCCGGTTGGCGAATCGAGCCGCCGGTATCGGTGCCGGTGGCGGCCGGCAGCAGACGCGCAGCCACTGCAGCCGCCGAACCGCCTGAGGAACCGCCCGGTACATGGTCAAGATTCCATGGGTTTTTCACCGCGCCGTAGTGGCTGGACTCGTTGGCCGAACCCATGGCGAATTCGTCCATGTTGGTCTTGCCAAGGGTCACAGTGCCCGCAGCGGCCAGTTTGGCCACGACCGTGGCGTCGTACGGCGCCTTGAAGTTATCGAGCATCTTCGACGCGCAACTGGTACGGATACCTTGCGTGCAGAACAGGTCCTTGTGAGCCAGTGGTGCGCCCAGCAATGGATTGTTTTCACCGGCGGCGCGACGGGCATCAGCGGCCTGCGCCTGGGTGATGGCCAGGTCTTCGGTGAGGGTAATGAAGCTATTGAGCTGTGGATCCAGCTGCGTGATACGCGCCAGCAGGACACGGGTCAATTCTTCGGAAGAAAACTTTTTATCGGCGAGTCCGCGGGCGATCTCGGCCAGAGTCATTTGATGCATTGAAGGCACATTCCCTTAGTCGATGACTTTTGGAACCAGATAAAGGCCGTCTTGGACCGCTGGTGCGATGGCTTGGTAGGTTTCCCGGCGATTTCGCTCGGTGACCACATCTTCGCGCAGGCGTTGGGACGCTTCGAGGGGGTGGGCGAGGGGTTCAATACCGGTGGTATCGACCGCTTGCATCTGGTCAACCAGCCCAAGAATGCTGTTTAGTGCTTCGGTAGTACGCGGGATATCGGCGTCATTCAGGCGAATTCGCGCCAGATGAGCGATCTTTTCCACGTCGGAGCGATCAAGCGCCATGGGTTTCTCCAGTGGAATGACTACGGATTGGATCCGTGTGGTAGATTGAGGAACACTATCGCATTTCTACGGTCAGAAGGCCGCGAACGTCGAGGGTCGTGCTTGGAAAAACAGCTAATTTAGCATATTGGCTCCTTGCCCAAAATCCCTGTCGTTGTTAGAGTTTGCCGCACTTTTTTACCCACGCGTTCCCTAGGGTCCCTTTCCCATGTTCAAGAAACTGCGTGGCATGTTTTCCAGCGATCTGTCTATCGACCTGGGCACTGCCAACACCCTTATTTACGTGCGTGAGCGCGGCATCGTTCTGAATGAACCATCAGTTGTGGCCATTCGGACCCACGGAAACCAGAAAAGCGTCGTTGCTGTCGGGATGGAAGCCAAGCGCATGCTCGGCCGTACCCCGGGCAACATCGCCGCTATTCGCCCAATGAAAGACGGCGTTATCGCCGACTTCAGCGTTTGCGAAAAAATGCTGCAGTACTTCATCAACAAGGTTCATGAAAACAGCTTCCTGCAGCCAAGCCCGCGGGTGTTGATCTGCGTACCGTGCAAATCCACTCAGGTTGAGCGACGCGCCATTCGCGAGTCGGCCCTGGGTGCTGGTGCCCGTGAAGTGTTCCTGATCGAAGAACCAATGGCCGCTGCCATCGGTGCTGGTCTGCCGGTTGAAGAAGCTCGCGGTTCGATGGTTGTCGACATCGGTGGCGGTACCACTGAAATCGCTCTGATCTCGCTCAACGGTGTGGTTTATGCCGAATCCGTGCGAGTTGGCGGCGACCGTTTCGACGAAGCGATCATCACCTACGTGCGTCGTAACTACGGCAGCCTGATCGGCGAATCCACTGCCGAGCGCATCAAGCAGGAAATCGGTACTGCCTACCCGGGCGGTGAAGTGCGTGAAGTCGACGTGCGTGGCCGTAACCTGGCTGAAGGCGTTCCACGTGCTTTCACCCTGAATTCCAACGAAGTGCTGGAAGCGCTGCAGGAATCTCTCGCAACGATCGTCCAGGCCGTGAAAAGCGCCCTGGAGCAATCGCCTCCGGAGCTGGCATCGGATATCGCTGAGCGCGGTCTGGTGTTGACCGGTGGTGGCGCCTTGCTGCGTGATCTGGACAAATTGCTGGCTCAGGAAACGGGTCTGCCGGTGATCGTTGCCGAAGATCCGCTGACCTGCGTAGCGCGTGGCGGTGGCCGTGCGCTGGAAATGATGGATAAGCACACGATGGATCTGCTCTCAAGCGAGTAACTCGCCAGCAGGACCTATCATGCATCCTTATGTGTACAGGTAGCGATTTGGCTACCTGTATGCGTTAGGCTGACGCCAAAATATGGCGTTACTTTTTCCACCTGTTCAAGCCGGTTGCGTATCCATGAATAACAACAACCGATTGGAATCTTGCTTCGGAGGAGCGGCCTATTAAACCGCTTTTCGCAAAAGGCCCTTCGTTGGGTGTGCGCCTGTTGGTGCTGGTCGTGTTGTCGGTAGCGCTGATGGTCGTGGATGCGCGGTTCACCGTGCTCAAGCCCGTGCGCAGCCAGATGTCGCTGGTGCTGATGCAGTCGTACTGGATCGTCGATCTGCCGCAACGCCTGATGCAGGGTGTGGCCAGCCAGTTCGGCAGCCGTACCGAACTGATCGCCGAAAACGAAAAACTCAAGACTGAAGCCTTGCTCCTGCAAGGGCGCCTGCAAAAGCTCGCGGCCCTGACCGAGCAAAATGTTCGCCTGCGCGAGTTGCTCAACTCTTCGGCGCTGGTCAACGAGAAGGTTGAAGTGGCCGAACTGATCGGCATGGACCCTAATCCTTTTACCCACCGGATCATCATCAACAAAGGCGAACGTGACGGCGTTGTCCTCGGTCAGCCAGTGCTCGACGCACGAGGCCTGATGGGGCAAGTGGTCGAATTGATGCCCTACACGTCGCGTGTGTTGCTACTGACCGACACGACTCACAGCATTCCGGTACAGGTCAACCGCAACGGGTTGCGGGCAATCGCCAGTGGCACGGGTAATCCGGAGCGTCTGGAGCTGCGTCACGTAGCGGACACCGCTGATATCAAGGAAGGCGACCTGCTGGTCAGTTCCGGTCTGGGTCAGCGTTTTCCTGCCGGTTATCCGGTCGCAACCGTCAAAGAAGTCATCCATGACTCCGGGCAACCGTTCGCTATCGTGCGGGCGGTGCCGACTGCTGCGTTGAATCGAAGCCGTTACCTGTTGCTGGTGTTCTCCGACGGTCGTTCGCCGGAAGAGCGCGCTGCCGATGCCGCACGCGCCCAGGAGTCCATCGAGAAAGGTGCTGATCCAGCTGCCGTACCGGCTACTGCTCCTGTCAATAATGCCAATAATGCCGCCGCGCCCCCCGGGACCGCTCATTCCGTACCCGCTGCCCATGGTGCTGCAGCTCCTGCCGCCGCCCCAGCTGCAACACCGGCCGCAACACCGGCCACGCCAGCACCCAAGCCCGCCAGCAAGCCGCCTGTAAAGCCTGCCGCGACCAAGCCACCGGCCACCGCGCCTGCCGCCACTCGGGAGAGAATCGATGGCTAGTCATGCCCCGGAACGTAACGGGTGGGTCGTCTGGTTCACTTTCGTCGTCGGTTTGCTGTTGAGCGTTTCGCCGCTGCCGCAGTTCATGGAAATCTTCCGTCCGCTCTGGCTGGCGCTGCTTGTGACTTTCTGGGCGCTGTATCTGCCCCATAAGGTCGGCATGACCACCGCTTGGCTCTTGGGTCTCATGGAGGACGTGCTGTACGGCACATTGCTGGGGCAGAACGCGCTGACGTTGTGCCTGATCACCTTTCTGGTTATGTCCCTGCAGCAGCGGTTGCGTATGTTCCCCATGTGGCAGCAGTGCCTGATTCTGTTGGTTATATTTGGGCTGGCCCAGTTGGCGCAGCTCTGGCTCAGCGCCCTGACCGGCAATCGACAACCAACGCTGGCGTTGGTGTTGCCTGCGCTGGTCAGCGCCTTGTTATGGCCTTGGGTCAGCTATGGCCTGCGAGGCTTGAGCAAGCGTTTGAAAATCAACTGACGCAGCATGTAGCCCCGGGTGAGCATCTCTGGCTCGGGGCTGCATCACGATCTTTGACACGGAGATGTCCCAATGCCCCCGCTTTTTCTAGCCTCTGGCTCGCCGCGCCGTCGGGAATTACTGACCCAGATTGGTGTTAGCTTCACTGTGCTCAGTGCACAGATCGATGAAACTCCCCGCGACGAAGAAACCCCGACGGGCTATGTCGAACGGCTTGCCCGTGGCAAAGCACAGGCCGGGCTGGCGTTGCTGGACGATGGTCAGGGCTGCGTGTTGGGAGCTGACACTGCGGTGGTGCTCGACGGTCGGATCCTCGGCAAACCGCAGGATGAGGCGGATGCCCTGAGCATGCTGACGGCGTTGTCGGGGCGTGAACATGAGGTGTTGACGGCCATTGCGCTGGTCAATCAACGGGGTTGCGAAACTCGCGTGGTCTCCAGCCGGGTGCGTTTTCGTTCGATCTCTACTGCCGAAATCCAGACTTACTGGGCCAGTGGCGAGCCTCAGGACAAGGCGGGCAGCTACGCTATTCAGGGCCTGGCGGCGATTTTCGTCGAAGGCTTACAGGGCAGCTACTCCGCGGTGGTTGGTTTGCCTCTATGCGAAACCGCAGAAATGCTGGGCCGTTTCGGCATACCCTGTTGGCAAGGCCAGGAAGGTGACAAGTCATGAGTGAAGAGATTCTGATCAACATCACGCCAATGGAATCACGCGTGGCAGTGGTGGAAAACGGTGTTCTGCAAGAGGTTCACGTCGAGCGGACCCAGCGTCGCGGCATCGTTGGCAATATTTATAAAGGCAAGGTTGTCCGGGTTTTACCCGGTATGCAGGCTGCGTTCATTGATATCGGGCTGGACCGTGCGGCGTTCATTCACGCTTCGGAAATATCCATGCGTGAAGGCTCTGCCGTTGAAACCATCAGTGCTCTGGTGCATGAAGGTCAGAGCCTGGTTGTTCAAGTCACTAAAGATCCGATTGGCAGCAAAGGCGCGCGGCTGACGACGCAACTGTCGATTCCTTCGCGCTATCTGGTGTACATGCCCAAGACTGCGCACGTCGGGATTTCCTTGAAAATCGAGGATGAAGGCGAGCGTGAGCGACTGAAAAAAGTGGTCAGCGATTGCGTCGCCCTTGAAGGCATCAAAGAGGTTGGCGGCTTCATCCTGCGCACTGCGGCCGAAGGTGCCGGGGCTGACGAAATCCTCATGGACATCCGCTATCTGCGTCGCCTCTGGGATCAGATAGGTGAGCAGATCAAGACCGTCAGCCCGCCCAATGTGATCTATGAAGACCTTGGTCTGGCGCTGCGCACGCTGCGGGATCTGGTCAGCCCGCGTATCGAGAAGATCCGCATCGATTCCCGGGAAACGTTCCAGAAAACCACGCAATTCGTGGCTGAACTGATGCCTGAAATCGCGGACCGCCTGGAGCATTACCCCGGCGAGCGGCCGATTTTCGACCTTTACGGCGTAGAGGATGAGATTCAGAAGGCGCTTGAGCGCAAAGTGCCGCTCAAGTCGGGTGGCTATCTGGTGATTGATCCGGCCGAAGCGATGAGCACCATCGACGTCAACACCGGCGCGTTCGTGGGGCATCGCAATCTCGAAGAAACCATCTTCAAGACCAACCTGGAAGCGGCAACCGCCATTGCCCGTCAACTGCGCCTGCGCAATCTGGGCGGCATCATCATCATTGACTTCATCGACATGGAAGACGGTGAGCACCAGCGTCAGGTACTGCGTACCCTTGAGAAGCAGCTGGAGCGGGATCACGCCAAGACCAACATCATCGGCATCACCGAGCTGGGGCTTGTGCAGATGACCCGCAAGCGTACCCGTGAAAGCCTTGAGCAGGTGCTGTGCGAGCCTTGTCATGCGTGCCAGGGGCGCGGCAAGCTGAAGACGCCGGAAACCGTGTGCTACGAGATATTCCGCGAAATCCTGCGTGAGGCCCGTGCCTATCAGGCGGTGGGTTACCGGGTACTGGCTAACCAGCGGGTGGTAGACCGCCTTCTGGACGAAGAGTCGGGTAATGTGGCGGAACTGGAAGCGTTCATCGGCCGCACTATTCGTTTTCAGGTAGAAACCATGTATTCACAGGAACAATACGACGTCGTGCTGCTCTGAGAGTGCGCCTGATAAAGTGAATTGTTAACGGTGCCTCAGGGCCAGCGGCATGCATGCCGTCACAAGCAGAGAACTATGCGTGGTAAATGAGCTAACCCTTGGCAGTATCTGCACCATTGAGTGGGGCCATTTCACGCAAGCCGGTTGGTGCGCATCCCGGTCCGGAGGCTCACTGAAATGGGGCGTCTGACACGTTTGGCCTCGCTCCTGACTCGCTGGGGCCTGAGTCTCTGCGCCCTTGTTCTGGTCATGGCGGCGCTGTATGTCAGCGTTGGCCGGGAGCTGACGCCGCTGGTCGCGGGTTACCGTGTCGAGGTTCAGAGCAAGGCGCAGACTGCAGTCGGTATGCCCTTGGCCATCGGCAGCCTTGAAGGCAGTTGGCGTGGCTTTTCACCGGTTTTCGTTGCCAACGATGTGATGGTCGGCGAGGGCGCGAACGCTGTGCGTCTTGATGAAGTGCGCGCCGAGCCCGATCTGTGGGCCAGCTTACTGGCGTGGGATGTGCGACTTTCCCATGTGGAAGTCAACGGTCTGCAGGTGATCCTCAAGGAGGATCAGGGCGGCCAATGGGCGCTGCAAGGGCTGCCGGTCCGGGATGACAAACCCCTTGATCCCGAGCAGATTCTCAATCAGATGCAGGTGGTTTCGCGCCTGTCGCTGCTCGACAGTCAGGTCACTCTGCAACCTTTCGAGCAAGCACCGCTGACCCTGACTTACGTGAATATCAGTCTGGCGACGGGGAGCACTCATCAGCGCCTTGACGCGCGTTTGACGCTTCCGGATGGTCAGCCGCTGGCCCTTAACGTCCGCTCGCGGATTCAGGCCAGAACGTGGAAAGAGGGTGAAGCCGATGCCTATCTGAGCCTGCCGCAAAGCGACTGGGCAAAGTGGCTACCCAAAACCCTGACCCGCCAATGGAAAGTGTCGACCCTCAAGGCCGGTGGCGAGCTTTGGCTGAGCTGGGGCAAAGGCACTGTGCAAAGTGCGGTTGCACGCCTCAATGCCCCGACGCTGAAAGCGGCTTACGCCGAGCGTAAATCCTCGAAGATCGACAATCTGGCGCTCAACGCCTGGCTCAAACGAAGCGATAGCGGTGTTGAAGTGAACCTTGGCTCCCTCGCTATGGACCTGAACGGCAAGCGCTGGGAAAGCCGTATTCAGCTTGAGCAAAAAATGGCCACCCCTGATCAGGAAGAAACCTGGCATGTTCAGGCTGACCGACTCGACCTGACTCCGGTAACGCCGCTGTTGAAATCCCTGGCTCCTTTGCCCGACACCGTCATGCAGGTCGTTGATAACCTCAAGGTGACGGGTGCGCTGCGTAACGCGTTGGTGGATTACCGCCCGCAAGCGGTGGGTGACAAGCGCCTGAGCTTTGCCGCCAATCTGGAAAACATCGGATTTCATGCTTATCACGGTGCTCCGGCGGCAGGTAATGTCAGCGGCGCGATCAGTGGCGATCTTGGGCAGGGTGAACTGCGCCTCGACAGCGACAACTTCATGCTGCACCTTTATCCGATCTTCAAAAACGAGTGGACCTATCCAAAAGCCAACGCTCGCTTGACGTGGCGTCTGGACGACGAGACCTTCACGCTTATCGCGCCCTACATCAAAGTGCTGGGTGATGAGGGCAAGATCGCTGCAGACTTCCTGATTCGACTGCATCTGGACCATGAGCGGGCTGATGAGGATTATATGGACCTGCGGGTGGGCATGGTCGACGGCGACGGCAGTTACACCAGCAAGTATCTGCCGGCTGTCCTCAGTCCGGATCTGGACAAATGGCTGCGTACGGCAATCATTAGCGGCAAGGTCGATCAGGGTTTCTTCCAGTATCAAGGTTCGCTGAGCAAGAGCGCGGCAGATACGGCTCGGGTCATCAGCCTGTTCTTCAAAGTGCGCGACGCGACACTGGACTTCGAGCCTGGCTGGCCGCAACTGACCGGCGTGGACGGCAAGGTCTATGTCGAGAACAGCGGCGTACGTGTCAAAGCCAGCAAGGGCAAATTGCTCAATACCGATGTCAGCAAGGTCGTGGTCAACATTCCCCACGCGCCAGCCGGACAACCCAGCCATCTGCTGGTAGACGGTAACTTTTCCGGTCAACTGGCCGATGGTGTGAAGATTCTGCAAGAGGCGCCTATTGGTACTGCCAGTACCTTCGCGGGATGGCAGGGCACGGGGCCGCTGGACGGCAAGCTGAAGCTGGATATCCCGCTGGTCAAAGGGCAGGAGCCGAAAATCGCTGTGGACTTCAGCACCCAGGGCGCACGTTTGAAACTGGCTGACCCGGCGCTGGACCTGACTCAGTTGAAAGGCGAGTTTCGTTTTGATAACGCTAAAGGGTTGAGTGGCAAGGGTGTTCAGGCGCAGGCGTTTGATCGTCCTGTCACGGCCGAAATCGCTGCCGAAGGCACGCCCAGTGCGAATCTTACCCGTGTGGTTGCCAACGGCCAGGTCACCGTAAAACGGCTGACTGAATGGCTGGGCGTTACCCAACCGCTACCTGTTTCTGGCGATATTCCGTATCAACTTCAACTGACGCTGGGCACAGATAGTGCGTTGCGGATCAACTCCAGCCTGAAAGGTGTGGCAGTGGATTTGCCTGCACCGTTCGGCAAAACGGCTGAAAGCAGTCTGGACAGCGAATTCCGCATGACACTCCAGGGCGCAGAACGCCGCTTCGGTTTTGCCTACGGCAAGCTGGCCAATCTGGCCTACGCCGCTGCACCGGGCAAAATGGGCGAGGGGCGTGGCGAGGTGTTTCTCGGCGACGGCGGTGCAATTGTGCCGGACGCCAAAGGCCTGCGTGTCAGGGGCTCACTTTCGGAACTCGATGTCGCGCCTTGGCAAGCCATGGTTAAACGTTACGCCGGTGATGATCCCGGTGGGAGCGCCAAGCAATTGGTCAATAACGTCGACCTGCAGATTGGCAAGCTGACCGCCATGGGCACGACGCTGGACAACGCCAGCGTTCAACTTAAACGCAACACCGACAATTGGGCGCTTTCGCTGGATAGCCAGCTTGCCAAGGGCACGGCGACACTGCCCGATGTAAAAAGCGCACCCATTGGCATCGACATGCTTTATGTCCGGCTGCCTGCGCCTGATCCAGCTGCCGCCGTTGTGGAAAATGCACCAGACCCCTTGGCCGATGTCGATCCGAGCCAGATTCCGGCGCTGGACGTGAAGGTCACACAGCTATTTCAGGGCGAGCAGTTACTGGGGGCTTGGGCCCTGAAAGTTCGTCCGACGCCCACAGGTGTTCGTCTGTCTGACCTGGATCTTGGTCTCAAGGGCATACGCTTGAAGGGTGAGGGCGGCTGGGAAGGCACGCCGGGTTCAACCAGCAGTTGGTATCGGGGCAACGTTGAAGGCAAGAACCTGGGGGACATCCTCAAGGCATGGGGGTTTGCCCCGACGGTCACCGCCGAAAAGTTCGAGTTGCACGCCGACGGTCGCTGGCCCGGTTCACCGGCCTGGGTGGCGCTCAAGCGCTTCTCCGGTAGCCTGGATGCCAAACTTGAAAAGGGCCAGTTTGTCGAGGTGGAAGGCGGCGCACAGGCATTGCGGGTGTTTGGTCTGCTCAACTTCAACTCCATCGGCCGCCGCTTGCGTCTGGATTTCTCGGACTTGCTGGGCAAGGGCTTGAGCTACGATAGAGTCAAAGGCCTGCTGGTCGCGAGCGATGGTGTTTATGTCACACGAACGCCGATTACCCTGACGGGTCCTTCGAGTAATCTAGAGCTGAACGGTACGCTGGACATGGTCAAGGATCGAGTCGATGCCAAGCTGCTGGTGACGCTGCCGGTCACGAACAATCTGCCGATCGCTGCTTTGATTGTCGGTGCGCCCGCTATTGGCGGCGCGTTGTTCCTGGTCGATAAGCTGCTGGGCGATCGGGTCGCACGTTTCGCCAGCGTTCAGTACAAGGTCGAAGGGCCCTGGAAAGAACCGAAGATCACGTTCGACAAGCCGTTTGAAAAACCTCAATAGTTCGTCATGGAGTACAGTGGGGGCCATTACGAGAGCTACCCTCCAGA
>NZ_JACONW010000066.1 GCF_014357575.1 Pseudomonas folii
CTCCTACAGATTCACTATCAAATTACATCCCGATTCAGAAAAGAGAAAAAGAGAGATGACCAATAAACCACGGCTGCTTTTCCTCTGCGCCACCCTTGCCAGCCTGACCGCCTGCTCAACCACACCGACGTCCTCACCCGCCCCTGCCCCCCTGGCACCTTTGATGGCAACGATCAGCGAACGCCTTGCCATTGCAGATCAGGTCGCGCTGACCAAATGGGACAGCGGGAAACCGATTCAAGACAGCCCACGCGAAGCTCAGGTCATCGCGGCAGCCGCAAAGCTTGCACCGACCTACAACCTGGATCCACAGGAGGTCAGCCAATTCCTCGCCGCGCAGATCGAAGCGAACAAGCTGGTGCAGTACGCACTTCTCGCGAAATGGCACGAAGCCGGCAAGGCGCCGGACACCCAAAGGCCGGATCTGGTCGGCCAGATCCGCCCACAGCTGGATCAACTGCAAACGCGACTGCTGCGCGAATACTCAGCCTTTGCGATGTACCGTCAGGACCCACACTGCCCAAACTGGCTGATTCAACAGTCCCGGGCGCAAGCCAAAGACCCGATTCATGATCTTGCGCTGACTCGCGCAGTAGGCGAGCTGTGCGTGATCCGTAAATGATCGCAAGCCGCATAAGCTGATTTATGTTCTATGCTGCGCCCATTACACCGCCAATCGCATCAACGCCACGGAGCCTGCATGCGCCGAAGCCTCATCTGTCTGCTGTTGTTGATCGCATTGCCCGCAGCAGCGCAGATCTACAAATACACCGACGCCAACGGCAACGCCGCGTTCAGCAATCAGCCGCCTGATGGCGTGAAGGCCAAGGTTGTCGAACTGCCGCCGCTCAATAGCGTTGATACCCAGAAAATGGCGACTCCGGTGACACCGCCGCAAAACCCGCAACCGCAGCCCCAGGCTCAGGCGCAGACGGGCTACGAAATCCTGGAGTTGACCGATCTTCCCGCCGACGAGGCGTTACGCGCCAACAACGGCACCTTCACCGTTGGCGTATCGATCAAACCAAGACTGATGCCGGGGCACTCGCTGCAACTGCTGGTCGACGGCGACCTCTACGGCCAGCCGGGCAACGTGCCGCGTCTGCAGGTCGTCAATATCGAGCGTGGCGAACACAGCTTTGCGGTGGCGGTACTGGATAAAGGCCGCATCATTCAGCAGAGTCCAACCATTACCCTGACTGTGCAGCGTGTCCATGTCGGCAAACCTTAAATTCCCAGGACTGCTCAGCGCGCTGTTTTGCTTGCTGATCACGCTGCCCGCTTTAGCATTGGCGGAGGTTTACACCTACACGGACGCCCAAGGTAATCGGGTTTTCACCGATCAGCCTCACAAAAACGCCAAGCGCGTGGAGATCCTGCCCAGCAACAACACCACCGGATCGCCGCCAAAACGTACCGCTCAGCAAAGCGCGCCACCCAAGGCAAAACCCAAAGCGATATTTCGTTACGACCTGCTACGAATTCTGGTGCCAGAACCGGACGCGACACTGCGCAGTGCTCAAGGCGAACTGATTGTCACCGTAACCAGCGACCCCGCTTTGCAACCCGGTCATAGCTATCGGCTTCTGGTTGATGGCCAGCCTTACGCCCAAGCCGGACGAAGCCCTGTTTTTCCGTTGAAGAATGTGGATCGAGGCACCCATCAGGTCGCGGTGGAGATTCTCGATGAGACAGGACGCGTGCTGGAAAAAACGCCCAACCAGCCCTTCCATATGCTGCGTATTTCGTTGGCGCAAAAGCGTCTGGCTAATCCCTGCGAACCCGCTGAATATGGCATACGACCCGAGTGCCCTCTGAAAAACAAACCAGAAGAAGAAAGCAGCATCCTGCCTTTCTTTTGATTCAGATCCACACCCTGAAACACTAAAGCCCTAAATTGGTGCAAGATATTGCAAGCCAACAGAAGGCCGACCCCATTTTGGTTCGAAAATGCTCCGCACCAATGAACCATTCAAACGCACTGTCCAAAAAAAGCCCGATTTTGCGAATTAAACGCTTCTTTTCGGAGCCTTGGTTTGGTTTTTGCAACTTGGCTATAACAGCACCTTTATCTGCACTGGATACAAACGTATCAGTGGCGTTACCCACGCTGGAGAAGACCAACCAGCGCCTGCGACCCGAGGCTCGCCTGGAATCGCAATGAGCCAAAAGAGGTCAACGACTTTCATGACTATCAGCGACGCGCTGCACCGTTTGTTACTCGACAACCTGACCACTGCCACCATTCTGCTCAACGCTGACCTGCGCCTTGAGTACATGAACCCGGCAGCGGAAATGCTGCTGGCCATCAGCGGTCAGCGCAGCCATGGGCAATTCATCAGCGAGCTGTTCACTGAATCGGCAGAAGCCCTCAGCTCCCTGCGTCAAGCGGTGGAACAAGCGCACCCGTTCACCAAACGCGAAGCCATGCTTACCGCCCTTACCGGCCAGACGCTCACGGTTGATTACGCGGTGACGCCAATCCTAAGCCAGGGCGAGACCTTGCTCCTGCTGGAGGTCCATCCGCGTGACCGTTTGCTGCGCATCACCAAAGAAGAAGCGCAGCTGTCCAAGCAGGAAACCACCAAAATGCTGGTGCGTGGTCTGGCTCACGAAATAAAGAATCCACTCGGTGGTATTCGCGGCGCGGCGCAATTACTGGCCCGCGAGCTGCCTGAAGAGAGCTTGAAGGACTACACCAACGTCATCATCGAGGAAGCCGACCGCCTGAGAAATCTGGTGGACCGCATGCTCGGGTCGAACAAACTGCCTTCGCTGGCCATGACCAACGTGCACGAAGTGCTCGAACGTGTCTGCAGTCTGGTCGAAGCAGAAAGCCAAGGGTGCATCACGCTGGTGCGCGACTATGATCCAAGTATTCCCGACGTATTGATCGACCGCGAACAGATGATCCAGGCCGTGCTCAATATCGTGCGTAACGCGATGCAGGCCATCAGCAGCCAGAACGAGCTGCGTCTGGGCCGGATCAGCCTGCGCACCCGTGCGATGCGTCAGTTCACCATCGGCCATGTGCGTCACCGACTGGTCAGCAAGATCGAAATCATCGACAACGGCCCCGGTATTCCGGCCGAGCTTCAGGAAACCATTTTCTACCCGATGGTCAGTGGCCGCCCTGACGGCACTGGGCTCGGCCTTGCGATCACGCAGAACATCATTAGTCAGCACCAGGGACTGATCGAGTGTGACAGCCATCCTGGCCACACCACCTTCTCGATCTTCCTGCCGCTGGAACAAGGAGCAGCTTCGACATGAGCCGTAGTGAAACTGTCTGGATCGTAGATGACGATCGTTCCATTCGTTGGGTTCTGGAAAAAGCCTTGCAGCAAGAAGGCATGACCACACAAAGCTTCGACAGCGCCGACGGCGTGATGAGCCGCCTGGCACGTCAGCAGCCGGATGTGATCATCTCCGACATCCGCATGCCGGGTGCCAGTGGTCTGGACCTGTTGGCGCGCATTCGCGAGCAACACCCTCGCCTGCCGGTCATCATCATGACCGCCCATTCAGACCTGGACAGCGCTGTTGCCTCTTACCAGGGCGGCGCGTTCGAGTACCTGCCAAAACCATTCGACGTCGATGAAGCCGTTTCTCTGGTCAAGCGTGCCAACCTGCATGCCCAGGAACAACAAGGCATGGACGTTGCGCCGACGCTGACCCGCACGCCTGAAATCATTGGCGAAGCGCCAGCGATGCAGGAAGTGTTTCGTGCCATCGGCCGCCTGAGCCACTCCAACATTACCGTGCTGATCAACGGCGAGTCGGGGACTGGTAAAGAACTGGTTGCCCACGCCCTGCATCGCCACAGCCCGCGCTCGGCCTCGCCGTTCATTGCGCTGAACATGGCTGCGATTCCAAAAGACTTGATGGAGTCGGAACTGTTCGGCCATGAAAAAGGCGCGTTCACTGGCGCAGCAAACCTGCGTCGCGGCCGTTTCGAACAAGCGGATGGCGGCACACTGTTCCTCGATGAAATCGGCGACATGCCTGCCGACACTCAGACCCGTTTGCTGCGGGTTCTGGCTGACGGCGAGTTCTATCGCGTGGGGGGCCACACGCCGGTCAAAGTCGACGTGCGTATCATCGCGGCGACTCACCAGAATCTGGAAACACTGGTGCAGGCGGGCAAATTCCGGGAAGACTTGTTTCACCGTCTGAACGTGATTCGCATCCATATCCCGCGCATGTCGGATCGTCGTGAAGACATTCCGACCCTCGCCAAGCACTTCCTCAGTCGTGCGGCTCAGGAACTGGCGGTCGAACCGAAACTGCTCAAGGCGGAAACCGAGGAATACCTCAAACACCTGCCTTGGCCGGGTAACGTGCGTCAGCTGGAAAACACCTGCCGCTGGATCACCGTCATGGCCTCGGGCCGTGAAGTGCACATCAGCGACTTGCCGCCCGAGCTGCTGAGCCTGCCGCAAGATGCAGCCCCAGTGACCAACTGGGAACAAGCGTTGCGCCAATGGGCCGATCAGGCGCTGGCTCGCGGCCAATCCAGCCTGCTGGACAGTGCCGTGCCGACTTTCGAACGCATCATGATCGAAACAGCTCTCAAGCATACCGCTGGCCGTCGTCGCGACGCCGCTGTATTGCTGGGCTGGGGCCGTAACACCTTGACTCGCAAGATCAAGGAGCTAGGCATGAAGATCGATGGTGGTGACGATGACGAGGGCGATGAAGGCTGATTAAAGCCTTCACCCAAAAGCCCAGGGTTGCGCATGCAGCTCTGGGCTTTTTTGTTTTTGCATGCTGCTGGATGCAGATCCCGATTTAAATTCTATGTTTTAGCGCTATCTATGTGAGAGCCGTCCCGGTTTACCCGACACCGACACGGGCCCCTGTAGGAGTGAGCTTGCTCGCGATTGCGATCTCACCGTCATAACCGGATTGCCTGCTACAACGCTTCACGAGCAAGCTAATCTCTCATCAAAAAATGCAAAACAACTGGATTGAAATGCACTCTCTGTAGGCGCTGCCGAAGGCTGCGAAGCATTTATCCTGACACGCCGCGATCGCAGCCTTCGGCAGCTCCTACAGGTCCTGTGTTTGCTCAGGCTTCCCGAACATCAATGCCAATCCATGCCTGTTTATAACTGCGTTCAGCATGTAAAAGTATCGGCACATTAAGAATGGAGGTGGATCATGACTCAGAACAATCCTCGCAAAGTCGCCATTGTGACCGGAGCGTCTCGCGGCATTGGTGCCGAGATTGCTAAACGTTTGTCAGCCGATGGCTTTGCAGTTGTCGTCAACTACGCCAACAGCCCCCACGAAGCTGACTCGCTGGTGGCTGATCTGGTCGCCAATGGCGGTCAGGCCATAGCAGTCAAAGCCAACGTGGCCGACGCAAGCGACGTGCGCATCATGTTTGACGTGACGGAGCAAAAACTGGGTAAGGTCGACGTACTGGTCAACAACGCCGGGATCATGAAAACCATGCCCATTGCGGATACCAGCGATGAGTTGTTTGAACAGACGTTCGCCATCAACACGCGGGGCACCTTCAACACCTTGCGCGAAGCCAGCGCACGAATGAATGACGGCGGACGGATCATCAACTTCTCCAGCTCGGCGCTGGCGCTGAACATCCCAGGCTACGCGATCTACAACGCCACCAAGGCAGCCGTTGAATCGTTCACTCATGTGTTTGCCAAGGAGCTGCGCGGTCGTGACATCACCGTCAACGCGGTAGCACCAGGCCCCGTCGCTACCGAACTGTTCTTGAATGGCAAAACTGAAGAGCAGATCAAAAACTTCGCGAACATGCCGCCGCTGCAGCGCCTGGGTCAGCCAGAAGACATCGCCAATGTCGTGTCCTTTCTGGCCGGACCGGAATCAGGCTGGGTCAACGGGCAGATCCTGCGCGCCAACGGCGGATTGGCCTGACTTAACGCTAGATCTGTAGGAGCGCACGAGCACCGTGAGGCCGCGATAGCGATCTGGCTGACAGACCGCCTTCGCCGCCCCGCGGTGCTCGGTGGAGCAGCCACCCCCGATCGCTCCTGCAAAACAGCTTTAACGCACCAAATGCAGGAACTGCATATGGCGCTCGTACTGGTCGAGGATGTCGTTGATGACCTGATCCTTGGTGTAACCCACCAGGTCGTAATCCTGACTGCCTTCGCTCAGATGCACTTCGGCGCGGTAATAGCGACGATTGTTCAACTGCTTGGATCCCATCCCGCCACGCGCAAACGACGGCGTGAAGAAGCCTTTCATCATCACCTGATAAATGAACGGGCGCTCTTCGCCATGGCCAATTTCCAGGCTGACGCTGTCGTTGGCCGGGTCAGGCTGAGTGACGACATTCAGACCTTTCTCGGCAAACACCGCCGTGACGTCTTCGATAGCCGGACGCACAGTTTGATCGAGGAAACGGTACACCTCGTCTCGCGACGGATAGTGCACGGCCTGGCTTAAGCGCTGACGCCAGCCGCCACGTCTCGAACCCGATACCGGGGCCAACGAATACAACTGCGCGATCTGTCGCTGGGACTCCATGAAGAACGCCTTGTGCAGACCCCACATCATCAACAGCAGAATCAGCGAGAACGGCAACGACGTCAGCACCACCGCTGATTTCAGCGCATCGATACTGCCGGAGAACAGCAAGCCACTGGTCACCAGCGCAGTCGCCACACCCCAGAACACCCGCAGCCACTTCGGACCGTCTTCATCAGCGTTACCGCCTTTGGCCGACAGCGTCGAAAGCACCACCGTGCCCGAGTCCGCCGAGGTGACGAAGAACACAAAGCTGATGAACACCGTCACCGCAATAACGGTTTTGCTCCATGGATAGGTTTCCAGCAGCAGGTAAAGGGTGCGTGATGGATCATCTATAGCCGACTGGCCCAGCGCGACCATACCGTGATTGAGCACCTGATCGATGGCGCTGTTACCGAAAATCGACATCCACGCCAAGGTGAAGCCCAGCGGAATCAGCAGTACACCGAACACGAACTCACGAATGGTCCGGCCACGGGAAATACGCGCAATGAACAGACCTACAAACGGCGACCAAGCAATCCACCAAGCCCAGTAAAACACCGTCCAGCCGCCCAGCCATTCGCTCGGCTTGTCGTAGGCATACACATCAAAACTCTTGGTGGTGATAGCCCCCAGGTAATCACCGATGTTCTGCACCAGCGTGTTGAGCAAATGCTGCGTCGGGCCAGCAAACAACACAAACAGCAGCAGCGCACAGGCCAGCAGCATGTTGATGTCGGACATGACGCGCACGCCTTTGTCGACACCGGCTATCGCCACCAGAATCGCCGCGCCCATCATCAGCGTGATCAGTCCGACCTGAATCCATTGGGTATGGGGAATATCAAACAGGTAATCCAGCCCGGAATTGAGGTGCAAGACCCCAAAGCCCATGTCGGCACCGAGACCGAAAATGGTCGCGATGATACCGAAGCCGTCCACCGCATAACCGATAGGACCATTGATGCGCTTGCCGATCAGCGGGTACAGCGCGGAGCGCAGCGCCAACGGCAGGTTGTGGCGATACGCAAAATACGCCAGCGCCATGCCGACAAACGCAAACACACCCCAGCCATGCAGGCCCCAGTGCAGAAACAGCAACTGCATCGCCTGACGCGCCGCCTCAGTCGTGCCACCCTCGCCTTGCGGCGGCTGCAGCATGTGAGTCAGCGGTTCAGAGACGCAGAAGAAGAACAGCGTGATGCTGATCCCGGCAGCGAACAACATCCCCGCCCAGGACAGATAACTGAATTCGGGTTCGTCGTGGTCGGCACCGAGCTTGATCTTGCCGTAACCAGACAAGGCGGTGACCACCACGAAGACCAGATAAATCGTCATCGCCAGCATGTAATACCAGCCGACCGTATTGGCCGCCCAGTTCTGCGCCGCCAACAACCACTGGCCAGCAGCCTCAGGGAAGGAGATGACCAACACACCGAACAGCAAAATAACCGTCGCCGCGAAATAAAACACCGGCGGATTCATGCGAACCATACCGCTGGATTGGCTAGCAGGTGCACTCATGAGCCATGCACCTCAAGGTCGTAGGCAAAGAAAGCAACAAACGGATTCAGCAAGGGTAAGCCTCCTGTTGTGAGCGGGCAGCGAACCACCGGTTTTAGTTGAACAAGCGTTCAATTAAAACATGGAAGCCCCGCAGAGACTAATCGCGAGGCCGATGGCGGCTGGCTCAAGGGAGGTTATGACGCCCGGTTCACGGGAATCGTTCCGTGGTGGGACCGCTTGTCGGGTTGGGGAATTCGAGGTGGCTCAGGGGTCACCACTTCCACTCCGCTTCGCGGAATTCAGCGTGTGGAATTACGGTCTTCAGGAAGGCAACGAAGTCATCGATTCTGGCTTTTTCGAGGTGGACTTCGAAGCCTGCCAAGGGATCGGCGTGAAAGCTGGGGACAACCATTTTCCGCTTGCGATCGATGAAGACGAGGTCATAGCGCGCCCAGTCAGTGGCGTGATGCTCAACGGGGTTTTCCCAGTTGAGTAGTTTTATCGCAGCGATAATAAGCAAGCTTGCCGGGATAATAGCTCCCAGCATCAACCACGGAGCTATTGATAACATCGCAAGTATGCAAACAACCACAAAAACAGCTACTCCCTTGAGGAAAATGTATGCATAACGGGAGTAAAATATGTAATATTCTAACTCAACCCCAGCTTCATATATCTTGTATTTATATAGAGTTTTCTGCCTCACTATAAATATCCACATATAAGAATAAAAAGTGACCCCAACACTTCCAAACTCGACTAAAAAATCTCTAACCATACCAACTTCACCCCCAAGCAACCCCTCTAGCAAGGCGAGCAATGATAATAGAAATAGTACGCAATAACACAAATCGCCGCTGAGCGTGGGATGGGCATAGGCCTTGACACTCCAACTGTTAACCATCGTCACTTTCGTAAAATCAGGAACACTAGGCTTATTTGATACTTCGTTATAAACTGCCTCATTAACGTCATTCGTCAAGGCAGAGCGCCCCATAAAACAAGCATCCTAGCTCACTCACGAAAGCGACCCTCCTCATACTTAACATCAATAGATACATATTGTTTGCAAATCGCCAAAAACTCATCTAACCGACCTTTCGGCAGGAACACCTGAACGCACAGGTAGTTGTCCCCCACGACATCCGGATTGTAGCGTCGCTCAAGAACTACCAAGTTCCGTTTCCTATCAACGAATATTCGCCGCGGACGATCCCAGGTAAAACACTCACTTTCAACTTCATTCTCCCAAGCCAGTAATTTAATCGCAGCGAGGATTACCATACCGCCGACACCCGCAATTGCCCAGATCATACCCGGAGCGATCGAAACCATCGCGAGCACGCACACGATAGCAATTATCGCAAGCCCCACGAACACGCACCGTGAATACTGAAAATAATCTTCCCAATATTCAACATGGCCGCCTTTAGTAGATATTTTATAGTTCCAGACGGTTTTTTTTCGGGCTATCCACCAATAAAAACCCATCTGTATTGGAGCTATAGCAGTAGTCACCTTGAAAAAATCGCGTGTCGACGAGTCCTCCATAAAAAAAATAATCCACAAATACAAACACATCGCGCCCGTAGTTAAAGAGCCAAGCCCAGCATCAACCGGAAATATCCAATGAGAATGGGCTTTTATTTTCCACTCCATAATAGGCAGTGCCTCTATGAATAAATCATCTTTTGCACCTAGGCTTGGTTCTTCAGGGCCAGCAGAGGTTGTTTCTCCCATCATAATCATCCTATAAAGGCACAAGCAAATTAGCGCCATCATAACGGCCACCGAGCTTTTCAACCGCTAGCGCGCTGTCAGAAGAGCTCGGAAGTCTTTGTTCTATATCTTCCTGGGCCCCACTCGCTAGCAGTTCCATTTGGAAGCGATAGCCTCTGTCTCCATCTTTTACATCAAGAATTTCATTGGCGTACCAAATCTGCACTTCTACGTATTTAGATTTTTCCTCAACGGGAATCCACGCTTGCCAAATAATATCCTCATCTGGCTGTGGCAGAGGTTTACACAGCTGAATGCTAAGAAAGAGTTTCTCCTTTTTATCAGGCGTATGTCCCCATTGACCAATCGATTCCGGAAAGCCGGACTCAAGAAAATAGCTTTGCAGGCTACCCCCCAAAGCTATTACGGGCATTATCTGGGAAGGCCGATAACTATTTAGCAGATTTACTTGAATCATCGTACCCCGCAAGGCAGCAGGAATTCTTAACTGAAGCCAAGCTCCGGTATGGATCTCCTCCATCCTAAAGCCTAGATCACCGGCGTTAGTCAAGCTCATCTCTGTAGTGGCCTTAACGAACAGGGCCGGGCTTAACTGTATCTCCCGAAAAGCATAAACCTCCTCTTGCTCACTATCGAAACGCACTTCTATGCTTTTCGACCAGCTACATTTATGAAGCCACTTACCCACCATATCCTGCTTTAGATAATTAAGAGCATACGTTGCGAATAAGTACACCAACCCTATGATCACGGTAGTTGCTAAGAACCAAGGGCTCATGAGATAAGCGGCATATTTACCTTGGCCCGCAACTGCCCAAAAGCCAGAAAAACTATAAGCGACTCCAAGTCCTATCATTCCAGTTACCGCGACGCCTTTAACCTGGAGCACCGCTCTATTCAATCCGGTCGCCGCTTGTATATCATCCAAGACGTCCCATAACTCCAATGAAGCAGCCACAACAGCAAATCCCCCCAACCCAACCAGTCTCGGACCAAACCCCTTGATTACTCTGCCAAACTCTGGCCGTCCCAAACGTAGCCATTGAGCAGCAGATTTCTGAGTGATCTTTTTGTACTTCCCCTTTTCATCAAGGGCGCCTAGATCCTTCATCGCCCCCCACCCAGTCTCCACAAACACCGCCATCAACGCATTCGCGGTATAGGCCGCAGCAGACGCTACCTTGGCCCAATCCTTCTTGTTCAACTCGCCATCCCTGCTAGCGGTTTCGTAGGTCACAAAAGTATTCAACAAGTTAACGGCAGCAATGCCCCAGGTAATGGCACCCGCATTAATGCCCTGCTCTGCGCTCCAGGCTTTGGCCTGTTGACTCCATTCCTTGGTGAGTTGCCCAAAGGCAGCGAAGGAGGTGGCAATCTTGTTTTGCATGACCTGACCGTAGCGCTGACTGCGGTAGTCAAACAGCAGCGGCTCTTTGATCAGGTGAAGTTTCAGCTCCTTCTGTATGTCTTGCATCAGCTTGGCCGTGACACGGCGGTCGTACGTATTGGCTTGATAGAGCCAGCGGCTTTGAGCCGTTTTATAGAGGTCGCGGCCTTTGTTCAGGTCGGTTTTCCAGGCGGCATGGTGCTTGGCGAAGTCCTCATTGATTTGCAGTTTCTCGGGGTGGTTGAGCAGCACATGACCCATGAGCAGGTTGCGCAGCATCAAGGCAGCGTTTTGATTGACCGCACCGCCGGCTAGACGACTGTCGACCGGGAAGAATGCCAGCTGGATGTTTTCCAGCGTGGCTTTGCCCGCGTCTTTTGCCAGTTGGACCAAAGCGTTGAGCGTCATTTGTGCCGGTTCGCTCAGCGCCTTGATCCACGGTTTTTCTGCCAAGGCATCGTGGGTGAGAAATCCGTTCAGCTCACCTGCCCGACCGACCAAGGCTGTTACGTCAGAAACGCCCTGCATCACGCGATTGGCTTCATTGGTGATCGCATCTTTGATCGGTTGTGAGAACCCGAAGCGGATCTGGCCGAAAAGGGTTTTACTTTTTTCCTCTTCTTTCTGCAGCCAGTGAGAGAAGCCAATGTCCTGGCTCAGGTTGCATAGCAGGTCGGACACGACATTCAGCAGGCACAGCAGCGAGGTTGAATGAGTCGTGTCGATGAACAGCCGAATCGGATCGGTACCGATGTACTCACCTAATGCCTTGATGTCCTGCTGGGTTTCGACCACTCGCCCACGCAAGATTTTGAGCTGTGCTTGCTGGACGTCGGTGTAGTCCCGCGCCGCTTCCAGATCGACTTCGCGGCGCCACTTGCTCCGGTCCTGCCAGCTTTTGCGCAACGCTGGATCAGGCAAACTGCCGTACTCACGCTTTATATCCTCGCCCAAACTCTGCGACGGGCGCTCGGCAAGACCATAAGTCAGCGTGTCCTGTCCCTCGGTAGCATCATCCTCGGCCTGAAGCTGTTCAAAGTATACTTCCACATCCCGGATGTACTGCCGCGCTTTCGCCTCGTCATTAAGCACCGACGCGGGCAGTAGCGAGTTGTCCCCCGCTGCACCGCATAGTCTCTCCACGACACCAGCGATATTCAGCGCATGCTCGTGCTCCAGCTGAAATTCATGAAGAGCGGCTTGATCAGTCGCTAGCTGCATGCCCAAGTCTTCGAGCATGGCCAAAGGATCGTCCAGCGCGATCAGTACAGAACTAGATGTGTCATCGACGCTACCGGTCCAAACCACATCGGCGGCCAGGGAAACAGAGGGATATTTGCCCTCGTCGTCCGCCTTAGGGGGATGGGCAGAATCAGCAAACCGGCCGTCGTGATTTATTGGATGAGGATCTACGTCTGCCACTACCCGCTTGCTCAGGCGGGTCAACGGCAGCGTATGCCATGCACTCATGTGTCGGCTGTAGTCGCGTAAGTCCAGCTCCCGCAGCCACGATGCGCGCTTCACGCCGCTGGCACTCATCAGCTGGCACATGCGCCAGGTCCATTGATATGGCGAAAAGGCCATGCGCAATTTATGAGTGCGGGGATACAACAGATGCGTTCGGCTTTCACCCTCAGCAGAGCGGATGTCCGGGAGCGATGCAGCGTCGCCCCAGACAATCCGCGTCAGACTCGCGTCATGCGCCTGAAAGCGGTACTCGTGCAGCACCTCCTCGGTTTCGTCGTAGACGTATACAAAACCGTCGCGCAGCTGTCGCAAGGTGTAGCCGCGGCTTTGCAGTTTGGGAGGGCATTTCCATTTGCCCTCGGCACTCAGTGGCGTGAGCTGACTCGGATCGACGTCATAGCGGGAACGATCCAGCGCATAGCGCATGGGCACGATGGCGATATCAGGACCTTTGAACGGGCAGACTCCTGGATTAGCCATGGGCTTATCAGAGAACTGAGCGTCGCGACACTGCTGAGGGTTGCCGTTTTTATCAGCCATGGGCGTTATCCTTTTGCGCAGAGCGGTGCGCGTCGAAAGCTTTGATTCGTGCTTCGGGAGACAGGCGTGCATTTGCCGGATCGAGGGTCAACCAACTTTGGTAATGGCCATGCGGGCGAGCGGCGAAGTCCTGGCCATCGTCTGCGCACATCTCGATCCAGATAACCAGCCCTCGCTCGCTGACAAGGCCCCATTCCAGGCCTGCTGTCAGGCTGGAATCCAACCAATCAGTGATCTGCGGACTGCTCATGCTGAAAAAGAACGAAGGGGTTCGCTCACTGAGCCATGCGTGAACACGCCCAAGAAACCGCCAGTGCTGGGTGCGCCCAAGCGCGAGTATCTGGTCGGGGCCCAGCAGTGCGCAGCGGTTGTCCCAAGGCAACCCGGCATCGCGTCCGCTGAATGTCTGCCAAGGAGGCTGCGACCGTGACTCCCACGTCTGTTTTGGCTTGGCTACCCACCAATGCTGGATAGGGCCCAGATGCAGGTTTTCCGGTCCAGAAAAGCTCGATAGCCAAAAATGCGCCACCAGCGGATCGGCGAAGCGCAGTAAACCGCTCCCACCGTTACAGTCGGGCGGGCTGATAAACCGTCGAAGGTGACTGGCGACTTCCTGAATCGAAGCCTCGCTAAAAATCAGCGTTGAGTCTGCCCATAGCGCCTCATCAACGAGCCAGTCCGACAGAAGCGTACTGCCTGGCATGGGCTTGACCAGAATGGGCCCAAGGTCGTAAAGGTCTTTCCAGCGAGTCCCCAAATACAGCGGGTCGATTTCAAACATCTCATGACGCTGATAAAGGCTGGCCAGTGCGCCGGGCCTTAATGCGCCGTCGATCAATAGGTAATTGGCTAAGGAGGGGGCAGTGTTCATGACGAACGTCCCTGCGCCAGTTCTTCTGCTTTGGCGGCTTCGCAGGCCTCACAGCGGGCGGGAAAAAGTTCGAACTCGTCACGGAGGGCTTGAACCGAGACCTCCATTACCGGCGTGGAAGAACCGCCCGGAACCGCTACTTGTTTTTCCAGAGGTACGGGTGGGACCGGAACGGCAGGCATCCCCGACACCGGAATCCCACCCAGCAAAATCGGTACGCTGGTAAAAATTCCGGCGGGAGTAATCGATATCCAGTGACCACCTGCCTTGATCGTTGTACTAAGCGCGGCGTCGACAATCATGTTTTGCCCGGCCGACAGGTGTATTTCCTGCGCTGCGCTGACCAGATGATTGGCCGCGCTGATGTGCTGGTTGCCGACCACCGTCAATGAATCATCGGCCAGCACCTGGGTTTTGCGGGCACCGTGCGTGAGGTGGTGTTCTTCACCATGCAATTCGTGGCTGGACAGCCCGGTGACATTGACCTTGCGCTGGTTATCCACCTGGATCGACTGATCATTAAGTACGTGCTCAGACCAGTCGCGTTGAGCGCGGATGGAAATGGACTCGGCACCTTTGCGGTCTTCGATGCGCAGTTCGTTGAAGCCCAAACCACCCGGACTGCTCTGGGTCTTGAGCACGGTCTGGGTATTTTGAGCGGGCAGGTTCAGCGGCGTGCGTGTACCGGCATTGGGCAGGCAGGCCTGCACGTAAGGCTGGTCCGGATCGGCTTCGAAGTAACCCACGATCACTTCCATGCCGACTCGCGGAATCATCGCCGTGCCGTATTGCTCATGTGCCCAACCGGCGGCGACCCGCAGCCAGCAGCTGGAATGCTCGTTGCGACTACCTTCGCGGTCCCAGAAGAACTTGACCTTGACCCGGCCGTATTCGTCGCAGTAAATCTCTTCGCCGGGCGGGCCAGTGACCACTGCGTGCTGGCTGCCGAGAATGCGCGGTTTACGATGCCTGAGCGGTGGACGAAATGGCACCTTGCCCGGGATGGCTTCAAAACGATTGCGATAGCCCTGTGTGAAAGCTCCCCGCTCAGACGAACGAGGCGTCGACTCTTCCAGCACCTGCGGCTGTTTGCCCTCATGAAAAACCGAGGTTAATAACCACTGCTGACTCCACTGCGGATTGGGATGCGTCAGCTCAAACAAATGGCCACTGACCAGCGCGCTCTGATCGCTGTTGCCACTGGCCAGTTGAGCGTCGCTGCGGTTTCGTTCCAGTGCCTTTCGCGCCTGACGCGTGCCGACGCTGAGGTCCGTGAAAGGCGCCGGATACTGGTAATCCTCCAACTCACTGCGACCATCGCCGTCCGCACTGCTGAGCAGGTCAACCTGAGGCAACTGAAAGTCATAGGTCTGGTGGCTGGCCTTGCCCGAGCGTGTGGCGAGTCGCACGTTGAATCTGTTGATAACCGAAGCTTCTGCGACCTGTCCGCTGTTCTGCACATACGCGACCGCAGGTTTGAGCACCGGCAATTGAATCGGGTCGTCAGCAAACACCAGCAGATGCTCGTCAGGACTGTGCTGGAAGTGAAAGTGGATACCCTCTTCTTCGCACAGCCTGCGTACGAAATGCAGATCGGTTTCCTGATACTGGGTGCAGTAATCGCGAGGCTTGCAGGGCTCGCGCAGCCTGAACGCAAACCCGTTGCTGAAGATGGCGTGATCCTTGAGCACCAGCGCAATGATGTCCGGGACAGTCTTGCCTTGAAAGATCCGATGATTGCGGCGGTATTCCAGACGCTTGAGGCTGGGCACCAACTGGATGAAGTAGTGGGTGAAGCGCTTGCCGGAATCACCCTGCGCGACTTCGCCAATCTGCCCGTGAAAACCATGACCGTCAGCGTCAGTTTTCAGGAAGGCCAGACGGTGCAGCAGATCATCCAGTTCGAGATTGGCCCGCTCGCTGACCAGCTCGATGCGTACGCTGAACGGGCGGCTGATGGATTCTTTGGCGGTAAAAGCCAGCACTCGAAAGTCATGCTCAAGCCCGGCAATTTCCAGCGTGAACGAGGCGCGATTGGCGGGGTTGAACATGGGCAAGTCCTTGGCCTGAGTAAAAGGCGGGACTTTGCACTAACCCTCAATAACAAGAAGTCGGATGCTGCGAACAGCATCCGTAGGATTTATCCCTATTAATAGGCGATAAAACATCAGAGGCCGACAGCTACTTCTGACTCCCATCATCCTGCTGCAACAAATTCGCCTGCGTCAGGTTGCAACCCGCTGGCACACTGCGCGTCAGCCACACGTTGCCGCCAATGGTCGAACCTTTACCAATTGTGATGCGGCCCAGAATCGTTGCGCCAGCATAGATGACCACGTCGTCTTCGACGATGGGGTGCCGGGCGTGGCCTTTTTGCAGTTGGCCGTCTTCGTCTGCCGGGAAGCGTTTGGCGCCCAGGGTGACGGCTTGGTAGATGCGCACGCCCTCGCCAATGATGGCGGTTTCGCCGATGACGACACCCGTACCGTGGTCGATAAAGAAGCTCGGGCCAATCTGTGCGCCGGGGTGGATGTCGATGCCGGTGGCGGAGTGGGCGATTTCCGAGCTGATCCGGGCCAGCAGCGGTAAGCCTGCGCGGTACAGATGATGGGCGATACGGTGGTGGATGACGGCGAGAATTCCGGGATAGCACAGCAGCACTTCATCAACGCTGCGGGCCGCGGGGTCACCGTGATAAGCGGCCAGCACGTCTGTGTCGAGCAGCTTGCGCATCTCAGGCAATGCACGGGCAAAGCCCTGAATCAGGTCCAGTGCCTGCTTATCGAGCGCACGAACGTCTTCGGAGCGCTGATGCGCCACGTAGCGCAACTCCAGTCGGGCCTGAGCCAGCAGCGCATTAAGCGCCACGTCGAGGGTATGACCGACATAGAAGTCTTCACTTTCTTCGCGCAGATCCACAGGGCCCAGGCGCATGGGGAACAGCGCACCGCAAAGCGCTTCAAGAATATCGCGCATGGCCGCTCTGGAAGGCAGTTCTCGGCCGCCGTGCTCACCGCTGACCCGCTTGTTGCGTGCCCGCCAATCATCACGCGCCGAGCGCAGTTCACTGACGATCTGCTGCAACTGCCAGTGACTGGATTGGCCTTCGGCGGATGCCTCTGGTGTATCACTCACGCTGACTCTCCTCGGTTCGGGGGCGGCTTTTTAGTGGGGGCCGCTGATACGGCCACTCTACGGCAAACATTTCAGGCGAAAAAATAACAATTTGAGTAGGTCTTTTCTTCTGAGGGCATAAGCAGTGAGAAGTTGCCCTGTAGGGAGTGTCTGCTTATAGTCCTGCGACTCTTTACACGGCTTACCTATCCTCATGATCAAACAACAGCTCGCTCAATTTAATCGCCTGGACTTGATCGGTGCTCCCACAGCACTGGAAAAACTGGAGCGCCTGTCGGTCTGGGCGGGCCGCGACATCTATATCAAGCGCGATGACACCACGACGCTGGCATTGGGCGGCAACAAGGTTCGCAAGCTGGAATACCTCGCCGCCGATGCGCTGGCCCAAGGGGCTGACACGCTGATCACAGCCGGTGCGATTCAGTCCAACCATGTGCGTCAGACCGCTGCCCTGGCCGCCCGCCTGGGCCTGAGCTGTGTGGCGCTACTGGAAAACCCGATCGCCACCGAAGACAGCAGTTACCTGCACAACGGCAATCGTCTGCTGCTGGACCTGTTCGACGCCAAGGTCGAAATGGTGGAAAACCTCGACAACGCCGACGAGCAATTGCACGCACTCGCCGCCCGCCTGCGTAACAGCGGCAAAAAGCCTTATCTGGTGCCGATTGGTGGCTCCAGCCCTGTCGGGGCCTTGGGCTACGTGAGGGCAGGCTTTGAGCTGGCCGAACAGATCAAGCAGACCGGGCTGGATTTCGCTGCGGTCGTGCTCGCCTCCGGTAGCGCCGGTACGCATAGCGGGCTGGCCCTTGCTCTGGCTGAAGCCTTGCCGCAGTTGCCCGTGATTGGTGTGACGGTGTCGCGCCCTGAAGAAACTCAACGCCCGAAGGTGCAAAGCCTGGCCGAGCGCACCGCCGAGCTGTTGGGCGTAACGCTGCCCGAAGCTTTTAACGTGGAGCTATGGGACGAGTATTTCGGCCCGCGCTATGGCGAGCCTAATGCCGGCACTCTGTCTGCGATAAAACTTGTAGCGAGCCATGAAGGTCTGTTGCTGGACCCGGTCTACACCGGTAAAGCCATGGCCGGTTTGCTGGATGGCATTGGCCGTGGACGCTTCGATGACGGCCCGCTGATTTTCCTGCACACCGGTGGTGCGCCTGCGCTGTTTGCTTATCCGGGTGTGTTTGCTTAAAGCTCAATACCTGACGCTACTTTGTAGGAGCTGCCGAAGGCTGCGATAGCGGAGTATCAGACATTAACCTTCGCAGCCTTCGGCAGCTCCTACAAGAACGCGACTAATTATTCAAAAATCGAATATGAATCAGGCTTTTAGTTATTTTGAACCATAACCGGCTGCTCTTATGATCGCCGCCAGCACGGATCAAGCGCTGAAAAAGCTGGATAAACATCCGCTGCCAACGTAGCGTTCGTCAGGTCCGATTCTTGCCTGAAACCAAACAACTTAAATGGGGCTCGTCATGATTATTTCCGCCATTCGGCGTACCGTTCTGCTTTCCACCCTGGGCCTGGTGCTCGGTTCCGGCTTGATGGGTCAAGCGGTTGCAGGTGAGCAACTGGATCAAATCAAAAAGGCTGGCACGATCAAGGTCGGTCTGGAAGGGACGTACCCTCCGTTCAGCTTCCAGGATGAAAGCGGCAAGCTGACCGGCTTCGAAGTCGAGTTCTCCGAGGCACTGGCCAAAGAGCTGGGCGTCAAGGTGCAACTGCAAGCGACCCCATGGGCAGGCATCCTGGCGGCGCTGGAGTCCAAGCGTCTGGACGTGGTGATTAACCAGGTCACCATTTCCGAAGAGCGCAAGAAGAAGTATGACTTCTCCGAGCCGTACACCATCTCCGGTATTCAGGCGCTGGTGCAGAAGAAAGACGCAGACAAATTCAAAACCGCAGCCGACCTCAAGGGCGCCAAAGTGGGCGTAGGTCTGGGTACTAACTACGAGCAATGGCTCAAGGAAAACGTACCGGCCGCCATCGTCAAAACTTACGACGATGACCCAACCAAATATCAGGACCTGCGTGTCGGCCGTATCGACGCCATTCTGGTTGATCGCCTGGCTGCGCTCGAGCTGATCGCCAAAACCAAGGACAGCCTGGCTGTTTCCGGCGAACCCTTTTCCCGTCAGGAATCCGGTATCGCCATCCGTAAAGGCGAGCCTGAACTGGTTGCGGCCATCAATAAAGCCATCGACAAACTGCGCGCTGACGGCACCCTCGCCAAGCTGTCGCAGAAGTACTTCCAGGCTGACGTGACCAAATGATTGAAGAGGGTCTAAAGCTTGCGCTGGACTCCGCGCCCTTTCTGATAAAGGGCGCGTACTACACGGTCTTCCTGAGTCTGGGCGGTATGTTCTTCGGGCTGCTGCTGGGCTTCGGACTGGCGCTCATGCGCTTGTCACCGATGATGCTGCTGCGCGGCATCGCCCGGGTTTACGTGTCGTTCTTTCGCGGCACGCCGCTGCTGGTTCAACTGTTCATGATCTATTACGGCTTGCCGGAGTTAGGCATTGAACTGGAACCCCTGACCGCTGCGCTGATCGGCTTCTCGCTGAACATGGGTGCTTATGCCTGCGAAATCCTGCGCGCCGCGATTGCCTCGGTTGATCGTGGTCAATGGGAGGCTGGTGCAAGTATCGGCATGACCCGCGCGCAGATCATGCGCCGGGCCATTCTGCCTCAGGCCGCCCGCACCGCGCTGCCGCCACTGGGCAACAGCTTTATCTCACTGGTCAAAGACACCGCGCTGGCGGCCACTATTCAGGTGCCGGAACTGTTCCGTCAGGCACAACTGATCACCGCCCGGACCTTCGAAATCTTCACCATGTACCTCGCGGCTGCCTTGATCTACTGGATTCTGGCGACAGCGCTTTCGTACCTGCAAAACCGTCTGGAAGAGAGAGTAAACCGCCATGATGTGGAGTCTTGAAGCATGATCGTGGTTGAAAAACTCACCAAGGAGTTCAAGGGTCAGCAAGTGCTCAAAGGCATCGACCTGAAGGTTCAGGCAGGCGAGGTTGTAGCGATTATCGGCCCCAGCGGTTCGGGTAAAACCACCTTGCTGCGCTGCCTGAATTTTCTCGAAGAACCCACCAGCGGCAAGATCATCGTGGGCAACATCGAAATCGACGGCAACCGCCCGTTGAGCAAGCAGCAAAGCCTGATCCGCGAGCTTCGTCAGCACGTAGGTTTTGTGTTCCAGAACTTCAATCTGTTCCCACACCGCACTGCGCTGGAAAACGTCATCGAAGGGCCGGTCGTGGTCAAGAAGATGCCGCGTGAAAAGGCCTCCGAGCTGGGTCGGCAACTGTTGGCCAAAGTAGGGCTGGCAGGCAAGGAAGACGCCTACCCGCGGCGCTTGTCGGGCGGTCAGCAGCAGCGCGTGGCCATCGCCCGCGCCCTGGCCATGGAACCGGAAGTGATTCTGTTCGACGAACCCACCTCTGCGCTGGACCCCGAGTTGGTGGGCGAAGTGCTGACCGCTATTCGCGCTCTGGCTGAAGAAAACCGCACCATGGTCATCGTCACTCACGAAATGAACTTCGCCCGGGACGTCGCTAATCGTGTGGTGTTTATCGACAAGGGTGTGATTGTCGAGCAGGGCGATGCGAAAGAGCTGTTCGCCAACCCGCGCGAAGAACGGACGCGGCAATTTCTGGAACGAAGCAGGAACTGATCCTACAAAGCACAGCACAGAAACCTGCGCCTTCTGGCGCTGCTCCTGCTGGCTTTACATTTGTACATCAATCAATCGATCAAACCCGTGATTGATGTACTTCCAGAATCGCTGGAAAGCCATCTAAAAACCTGAACAGAAGTCCTCCTCATTTCCCACTCAATGAAATGGAGGGGGCTGCGGCTGCGTGCTCAATTCCTTTACCTGTTCGGTCGGCTAGCAGGTTTTCATGGCTAGCAAACATAACTGTTTATTTCCTCAGGTAGGACGAACTAAGCCAATACGGTCAACAGTTTGACGAAACTCTGTAGGAAGTATCTTATTTCTTCGTACACGCCCAGCTCAATCCATTAGCGCCTTGACAGATAAGCGTAAACGACATTAGCTCAAGACCAACAGGAACTTCTAACGCCTTCGAATAGTTGCAAGCGGGATTTACCGACACTTTGTAATGCTTCCCATAAGCTCGAACTATACGTTAACTATCCACAGGTTGAACTCGAGGTGCATAGCAATGATTCCAGAAATAAATTTGTTACAACTATCAATGATCAACTCAATTATGACGGGCATTCAGACATGACTCACACACTTTGCAAAACAGGCGGTCAAAAGCTGTTCCCACCTTACGTTCCGCAGGCCCACAGACATGGCGTTGGCATTCGCGCCGCTGCCCATTTGCTGGTCAACATTGACCCTTACCCGGACATGGACGCAGGCGACCTGATCGAGTTGTACTGGGGCGGTTGCTACGTCGCGTCAAAAGTTCTGGATAAGTCCGATATTGGCTACACCATGGTGCTGCGGGTACCGGAAAGCTTTCTGCAGAGCGGTACCGTCAAGACCTACTACCGACTGATGAAGATCGGCGGCGCACCTATTACCTCGCCCTGCCGCAGGCTGAGAGTGAAGCTGGACATGCCCGGCGGGCTGTTGATCAATGACAGTCGCGAAGAAAACCAGGGGCTGGCACCCATCTGTCTGCCGGACGCCGTGATTCGAAACGGTCTGATTACCAGTGACGTCAAAAAAGGCCTGCCACTGTCCATCGAGCCGTACCTGAACATGGCGCCTTGCGATGAAATCACCCTGCGCTGGGGCGATCTGCGGATGGACCTGGAGCCGCTGGATGCCGACAACGTTGGTAAACCCGTCAAGCTGATCGTGCCCGCTACCTTGATTCGCGAGGCGGGCGATGAGCCGCAACTGGAGGTGACGTATTGCGTTATTGATCGAGTCGGTAATAACTCTCGCTGGGCGCCGCCACGAGAAATCAGCGTCAGCACTCTGGATAATCGTCCCGGGTATGACTGAACACTTTTTAATTCAAGCCAATATGCGAAGTTGTTATAACTTCGTGTATTGGCCTACTCACCCTGAAATGCGAACAGGCTCACAAACTCACTACGCCCAAGACAATTCCTACAACCAACTGCATCTTCGCCTACAGGCATATTCATAAAATACACAAACAACTGACTAGGCTTTCTGAACGACCTACCGTCATTCGGAATATACGCTCATGAAAGTCAGCAAGCCTATCAAACTGTGCATCCTTATTGTGCTAATTGGCTCATGCCTGACCTACGCTCAAACCGCATGAGCAACCGTGATTTAGTCTTCTATGCTTATTCCAAAAAATTCGTATATTTAAATTTTTAGTCGCCTTAGGGTATATGCACCGGACCACCGGACATCGTGTTTTTTCTTCGCCTTCTTTGGGGGGCGTTTTTGCGAGGTTCGAATGGTCGTTTCAACGTCTCACACCCACTTGGCTGAGCGCGGCTCGGATATCGCGCCGCCGTTGCACCCTGCGCGGATATTACAAAATGACGCCCAGGCAATCGAAGCCGCACACGCACTGGCTGCACAAGCCCGATTGCAGGCTGCCGAGCGTGATGCTCAGCGCTTGCTTCCTTGGCAGCAGATCGAAGCGTTCACCCGTAGCGGCCTGGGCAGCATCTCCATACCGCGTGCGTACGGCGGTCCGCAAGTTTCGTTCGTGACCGTTGCTGAAGTCTTCAAAATCATCTCCGCTGCCGACCCGGCGCTGGGCCAAATACCGCAGAACCAGTTCGGCATCATTCATCTGCTGTTGAGCAGTGGCAACGAGCAGCAGAAAAAAGCCTTGCTCAGAAGCGTGCTGGACGGCTGGCGGATCGGTAATGCCGGCCCCGAGCGCGGTACTAAAAATACCCTGGAGCTGAAAGCCCGTCTCACTCACAACAAAGGACGCCTGGTCCTCAACGGCCAGAAGTTCTACTCCACTGGTGCGTTGTTCGCGCATTGGGTCGCGGTCAAGGCGTTAAACGACCAGGGTCAGCAAATCATGGCCTTTGTGCCGCGGGGCAGTGCGGGATTGAGCATTGTCGACGACTGGTCGGGCTTCGGCCAACGCACCACCGCCAGCGGCACGGTGCTGCTGGAAAACGTAGAGGTGCACAGCGAACTGGTTGTCGAAAACTGGCGCCTGTCACTGACACCCAATATTCAGGGTGCAGTCTCGCAACTGATCCAGGCGGCCATCGACGCAGGTATCGCCCGAGGCGCCATTGACGACACCATCACGTTCGTACGCGAACGCTCGCGGCCTTGGGTTGACGCTCAAGTAGAGCGTGCCAGCGATGATCTCTACGTAATCGCCGACATCGGCAAGCTCAAACTCGAACTGCATGCCGCTGAGGCGCTGTTGCGTGAAGCGGCGAAAGTCCTGGATGAGGTCAACGCTGCTCCCATCGACGAATTCTCCGCTGCGCGCGCATCAATTGCCGTGGCCCGCGCCAAAGTCCTGACCACTGAAGTGTCACTGCTGGCCAGCGAGAAGCTGTTCGAACTGGCCGGCAGCCGCGCCACCCTGGCCGAGTTCAACCTCGACCGGCACTGGCGCAATGCTCGCGTTCACACCCTCCATGACCCCGTGCGCTGGAAATACCACGCCGTCGGCGCATGGCACCTCAACGGCACCCTGCCCGCCCGCCATTCGTGGATTTAAACCAGACCACTGGAGTACAACGTTATGAGTTTGCAATCCCCGCCGCGGAACCGTGCTGCCGTTATCGAAAACGATGAACAGGTCCTGCACATTGCTCAGGAACTGGCCGCCCACTTCAAACGTGAAAGCGCGGTACGTGACCAAGAGCGTCGGCTACCCCATGTAGAACTGGATCTGTTCAGCGCCTCCGGCCTGTGGGGCATCAGTGTGCCCAAGGCATTTGGCGGCGCAGGCGTGTCGAATGTCACCCTGGCGAAAGTCATTCGCCTGATAGCCGAGGCGGATGGGTCTCTCGGGCAAATTCCTCAGAATCATTTCTATGCTCTGGAAGTCCTGCGCGTCAACGGTAATGCCGATCAGCAGCAGCGCCTGTATGCCGAAGCATTGGCAGGTTTGCGTTTCGGTAATGCGCTGGCCGAGCTGGGTACCAAAACAGCCCACGATCGCACCACTCGCCTAAGTCGCGACGACGACGGCTATCGCATCAACGGCCGCAAGTTTTACTCGACTGGCGCATTGTATGCCCAGCGTATTCCGACTTCGGTTGTCGACGAAAACGGTGTGCAGCAGTTGGCGTTCGTGCCCGCTGACAGTGAGGGCCTGACCGTCATCGACGACTGGAGCGGCTTCGGCCAGCGCACCACCGGTAGCGGCTCGGTGGTCTTTGAAAATGTTTATGTGGACGCCCGCGACGTCGTGGCATTCCAGAGTGCATTCGAGCGCCCGACCACGGTCGGGCCGCTGGCGCAGATTCTTCACGCCGCCATCGACGCCGGGATCGCCCGCGCCGCCTTCGAAGACGCTCTGCACTTCGTTCGCACCCGCACCCGCCCATGGATCGACTCCGGCATCGAAAAAGCCGTGGACGATCCGTTGACCCTGAGCAGCTTCGGGAAGCTGAGCGTTCGCTTATTCGCCGCCGAAGCATTGCTGGATCGCGCCGGGGAAATCCTTGATATCGCTCAGGCCGATAGCAACGCCGAGCATGTGGCCGCCGCATCAATTGCCGTCGCCGAAGCCCGGGCCATCAGCACCGAAATCTCACTCGCGGCGGGCAGCACGCTGTTCGAACTGGCTGGCAGTCAGGCGACTCTGGCCGAGCATGACCTTGACCGACACTGGCGCAACGCTCGCGTCCACACGCTGCACGACCCGGTACGCTGGAAGTATCACGCCATCGGCAATTACTACCTCAACGACACCAATCCTCCACTGCGGGGGACAATTTGATGGCGAAGAAAAAGATCCTGCTCAATGCCTTCAACATGAACTGCATTGGCCACATCAACCATGGTTTGTGGACTCATCCACGAGACAACTCGACCCGCTACAACACCCTCGAATACTGGACCGAACTGGCACAGCTGCTGGAGCGTGGTCTGTTCGACGGCCTGTTTATCGCTGATATCGTCGGCGTATACGACATCTATCAGAATTCGGTGGATGTAACGCTCAAAGAGTCCATCCAGCTGCCAGTCAATGATCCGCTGCTACTGGTGTCAGCCATGGCCGCAGTGACCAAAAATCTCGGCTTCGGCCTGACTGCGAACCTGACTTACGAAGCGCCTTATCTGTTCGCCCGGCGCATGTCGACGCTGGATCACCTGAGTCGTGGTCGGGTGGGCTGGAACATCGTCACCGGTTATCTGGACAGCGCTGCACGGGCCATGGGCCTGACCGAGCAAGTCGAACATGACCGCCGCTACGATCAGGCCGATGAATACCTTCAAGTGCTCTACAAACTCTGGGAAGGCAGTTGGGAAGACGACGCGGTCATCAACGATCGCGAGCAGCGGGTTTACGCCCAACCGGACAAAGTGCACAAGGTTGAGCACAAGGGCGAGTTCTATCAGGTCGAAGGGTATCACCTGTGCGAGCCGTCCACACAGCGCACGCCAGTGCTGTTTCAAGCGGGCAGCTCGGAGCGAGGCCTGCAGTTTGCCGGGCAACATGCCGAGTGCGTGTTCATCAGCGGCCAGAACAAGGCCGCGACCCGGGAGCAGGTCGACAAAGTGCGTGCCAGTGCCGTCGCGGCCGGGCGCAACCCGGAAGACATCAAAGTGTTCATGGGCCTGAACGTGATCGTCGGCAAGACCGCAGCCGAAGCGCAGGCCAAGCTTGCGGAGTATCGCGAATTCGCCAGCGCCGAAGCCGGTGTCGCGCACTTCGCCGCCTCGACCGGCATCGATTTCTCTCTGTACGAGCTGGATGAACCCATCCAGTACGTGAAGAGCAACGCCATTCAATCAGCGACCAGGAACCTCAAGAACAACGACTGGACCCGGCAAAAACTGCTCGACCAACACGCCTTGGGCGGGCGCTACATCACCTTGGGGGGCTCGCCGGAGCACGTCGCCGACGAGCTGGAATCGTGGATCGCCGAAACCGGTCTGGACGGCTTCAACCTGACCCGCATCGTCACCCCGGAAAGCTACGTGGACTTCATCGACCTAGTGATCCCCGAGCTGCAACGACGAGGCTCATACAAAACCGCTTACGACACCGGCAGCCTGCGCGAGAAGCTGTTTCCAGAGGGCGGAGCGCGGTTGCCAGAGCGGCATGTCGGGGCCAGTTACCGACGCTGAACCCTGTGGGAGCGGTGCTTGCCCGCGATGAGGCTGGACGCGGTTCACTTTAGAGTCGCGGTGTCCTTATCGCGGGCAAGCACCGCTCCCACAATAAAAATGCGTTCAACCCTACACACAACTAAACCCCAGCAACACACCGGACACCCACCATGAAAAAACTCATCAGCACCCTGGCCCTGAGCCTGTTAGCCCTCACCGCCCATGCCGCGGACGAACCCCTGAAAGTCGGCACCACCGCCGCTTTCGCCATCCCGCTCGAAGCCGCGGTTCAGGAAGCCGCCAAGCAAGGCCTGAAAGTCGAGCTGGTGGAATTCACCGACTGGATCGCGCCCAACGTCAGCCTCGCGGCGGGCGATATCGACGTGAACTACTTCCAGCACATTCCGTTTCTGACCAACGCCAAAGAAGCGGCCGGGTTTGATCTGGTGCCGTACGCGCCGGGGATCATCAACAACGTCGGCCTGTACTCCAAGAAGTACAAAAGCTTCGATGAACTGCCAACCGGCGCCACCGTGGCCATCGCCAACGATCCGATCAACAGCGGTCGAGGTCTGCAACTGCTGGCCAAGGCCGGTTTGATCACCCTCAAGCAAGGCGTGGGTTACAAGGCCACCGAGGAAGACATCGTCGCCAACCCGAAGAAAATCAAACTGATTCAGGTCGAGGCCGTGCAACTGGTTCGCGCTTATGACGACGCGGATCTGGTTCAGGGCTACCCGGCCTACATTCGCCTCTCGAAGACCTTCGATGCCGAATCAGCCATCCTCTTTGACGGTCTTGATCACCCCGAATACGTCATCCAGTTCGTGATCAAGCCGCAGAGCAAAGACGATCCACGCCTGGCCAAATTCATCGACATCTATCAGCACTCGCCAGTCGTGCGCGCCACTCTGGACAAGGTCAATGGCAAGCTCTACCAAGCTGGCTGGGAAGGTTGATATGAATGCATCCGTGCAACGCCAACTTCCACCTGAACGGACGGGCGCAGCGCATTCGGCAGCTTATTCGACGAGCAGCGCCGAGCTGCACGCCGACCTGAACCGCGCGCACGTGCGGTTCATCAATCTGGGTAAAACCTATCAGGGCCAGCAAGGCCCGGTAGATGCACTGCAAAACATCGACCTCGCGATCCAGAAAGGCGAGATTTTCGGCATCATCGGTCGCAGCGGTGCGGGCAAATCCTCGCTGATCCGCACCATCAACCGTCTGGAACAACCCAGCAGCGGACGGGTGCTGATCGAGCAGACCGACATTGGCGAGCTCAACGAAGACAAGCTGGTGGAGCTGCGCCGACGGATCGGCATGATCTTCCAGCACTTCAATCTCATGTCGGCCAAAACCGTATGGCAAAACGTCGAGTTGCCGCTCAAGGTTGCGGGCGTGCCCAAGGAACAGCGTCAGCGCAAAGTCACTGAGCTGCTGGAACTGGTGGGCCTGCAAGACAAGCACAAGGCATACCCGGCGCAATTGTCCGGCGGCCAGAAACAGCGCGTGGGCATTGCTCGCTCGCTGGTGCATGACCCGGCGATTCTGCTCTGCGACGAAGCCACTTCAGCGCTGGACCCTGAGACCACTCAATCGATCCTCGGTCTGCTGCGCGAGATCAATCAGCGCCTGGGCCTGACCATCATTTTGATCACCCATGAAATGGCCGTGATTCGCGATATCTGCGACCGCGTCGTGGTCCTCGAACAAGGCCGTGTCGTCGAGCAGGGCCCGGTCTGGCAAGTGTTTGGCAATCCGCAGCACGAGGTCAGCAAAACCCTGCTCGCCCCGTTGCAACATGGCTTGCCGGAAGATTTGCAGGCGCGGCTTTCAGTTCATCCACAAACAGCGGAGGCCAAGGTGGTGCTGGATCTGCACTTCACAGGGGACGGCGGCGAAGAACCCGATCTGGCGGCATTGTTTGCAGCCTTGGGTGGCCGGGTCAGCTTGCTGCAAGGCGGTGTTGATCGGATTCAAGGGCATGCGCTGGGCCACCTGCTGCTGTCAGTGGCTGGCTCGCCGCACAGCATCGACACCCTGTTAAACCAGGCGCGCAAACAAGCGCAACACGCGGAGGTACTGGGCTATGTGGTTTGATCGTTTGCTGCAGGGCGCCATTGATACCTTCCTGATGGTCGGCGTTTCGTCGTTCATCGCGCTGGTGTTGGGCATTCCGCTGGCAGTGATTCTGGTCACCAGCGGCAAAGGCGGGATTTATGAAGCGCCCGCACTCAATCAGGTCTTGGGCGGCTTCGTGAACCTGTTCCGCTCCATTCCGTTTCTGATCCTGATGGTGGCGCTGATTCCGTTCACCCGGATGATCGTCGGCACTACCTATGGCGTCTGGGCGGCGGTGGTACCGCTGACCATTGCTGCCACGCCATTCTTTGCGCGGATCGCCGAAGTCAGCTTGCGTGAGGTTGATCACGGATTGATTGAAGCAGCGCAGGCCATGGGCTGCCGACGCTGGCACATCATCTGGCACGTGCTGCTGCCGGAAGCACTGCCGGGCATCGTCGGTGGTTTCACCATCACGCTGGTGACCATGATCAACTCCTCGGCCATGGCCGGTGCGATTGGTGCGGGCGGCCTGGGAGACATCGCCTACCGTTACGGCTATCAGCGCTTCGATAGCCAGATCATGCTGACCGTGATTGTGCTGTTGGTGATTTTGGTGGCCGTGATTCAACTGGGCGGCGATCGTCTCGCCAGAGGTCTGAACAAGCGCTGAGTGAGTTATATTTGGCGCCTCACTGCTCAGACAGAGTCGCCCTGAAGCTCCAAGCGCAAGACCTCGCCCAGATCACCGACCAAACCCTCGGCCACTACAACCAGGTGGCCGAGGACTTCCGGGAAGGCACCCGCGACCACGACGTCAGCCAGAACATCGCCGCGTTGTTGCGCCACATTGAGGGCCCTGCGCAGTGGCAGATTCTGGATTTCGGCTGCGGGCCGGGCCGTGATCTGAAAACCTTCAGCAGTATGGGTCATGTACCGGTGGGCCTGGACGGCTCCGAGCGCTTCGCCGAAATGGCCCGCGCTGAAACGGGCTGCGAGGTGTGGCAGCAGAACTTCCTTGAGCTGGACCTGCCTGCTGAACGCTTCGATGGCATCTTCGCCAACGCCGTGCTGTTTCACATCCCCAAACAGGAACTGCCCCGTGTGCTGAGTGAATTGCACGCCGCGCTAAAAACGGGCGGCGTCCTGTTCAGCTCCAACCCCCGCGGCGACAACCAGGAAGGCTGGAACGGCCCACGGTATGGCTCGTATCACGACCTGGAGTCCTGGCGCGAACTGCTTAATGCTGCGGGGTTTGTCGAGTTGGAACACTACTACCGCCCGGCAGGATTGCCTCGGGAACAGCAGCCTTGGTTGGCGAGTGTTTGGCGTAAGGCTTAATACCGAGTCGCGCCATT
>NZ_JACONW010000067.1 GCF_014357575.1 Pseudomonas folii
CAGGTCTGGGGTTTGCTGCGCTACAGCGAAGTGTCTGGACGACGGGGCGCTCCAGCAATCAACATGCATTTTGTGAGTTGGCCCCAAATTCTGTAGGAGCTCACCGAGGTTACGAGGCCAGCGATGGCGGAGTGTCAGACCCACCGCTATCGCGGCCTCGCGTTGCTCGTGCGCTCCTACAGGTCCGGGGTTTGTGGACTTCGGGCTCCCAAAAACAACAAAGCCCGCACAAGGCGGGCTCTGAAGCACTTCAGCATTTACACCAGCGTGTTCTTCTTGATGCTGCCTTCCTGAATGATCATCGCCAGGTTTTCCCCTTGGCCCACCAGGCACTCGATGGATTCCAGCGGGTTGCCGTCGACCACCAGCAGGTCGGCGATGGCGCCTTCGGCGATGCAGCCCAACTGGCCTTCGCGTTGCAGGATTTTGGCTGCGACGGTGGTGGCGCTGCGCAGGGCGGCGAGGTTGCCCAGCACTTCAGCGCGGATCTGCAGCTCATGGCTTTGGTATTGATGCATGTCGCCCAGCAGGTCCGAGCCGTAGCCCATTTCCACTCCCGCTTCTGCGAACAGCTTCAGCGCGTTGCGACCGGCCAGTCGCACGTCTTCAATCTTGGCCACGGAATCAGGCGGCAGACCTGCTTCGGCGCCATGTTTGGCCAGCATCTCGTAGGTGACCTGCGTCGGCACGGCGAACGCGCCTTTCTCGGCCATGAGTTTCGCTGTGTCGGCGTCGACCAGATTGCCGTGCTCAATGGTGCGCACGCCGCATTCGATAGCGCGACGAATCGCCCGGGCGGTGTAAGCGTGAGCCATTACGTAAGTGTTGGCGGCTTCTGCTTCATCGACGATGGCGCGGATTTCCGCTTCGCTGTACTGCGTGTTGGCAATGGGGTCTGTCGGTGACGACACGCCGCCCGAGGCCATGATCTTGATCTGGTTGGCGCCTTGTTGCAGTTCTTCACGTACAGCCAGGCGCACGTTATCAACACCGTCCACGACGCGGGCGATAGCGCCAGCGCGGAAGCAGCACGAACACGGCTCGCTCAGCAGCAGCTCGCCGCGAGCGCGCATGTCTCCATGACCACCGGTTTGCGACAGCGCTTTGCCCGCTGCAAAAATACGCGGCCCCGGCACGAGGCCCAGCGCGATTGAGCGAGCCAGCGCCCAGTCTGCACCACCCGCATCACGCACGGTAGTGAAGCCGCGATTAAGCATCGCTTCAAGAATCGGCAAGGCGCGGTACATGATGATCGCGTTGGGTTGCAGCGCGTTCATGCCGAGGTTGGCGTTGGAGGCCAGCACGTGAACGTGGCAGTCGATCAGGCCGGGCATCAGCGTGCGGCCGTTCAGATCGATGACCTGGGCGTCGGCTTCGACAGCGTCACTTTGCGGGCGAACAGCACTGATGCGTCCACCCTCGATCACAACTTCCAGACCGCCCAGCAACTCGCCTTTATTCAGGTCAAGCAACTGGCCGTTGCGCAGGATCAGGCGTGCAGTGTTTTGAGTACTCATTGCAGAGCGGCTCCTTTGAAGGTGGCATTGGCGGTGGTCTTGCGGTCGCGATACAGAAACGCGCCGCAACCGCTGACCACTGCCGCGAACATGATGTAAAAGGCCGGCGCGACATTGCTGCCGGTGTTGGCGATCAGCCAGGTAATGGTGAAGGTGGCGAAACCGCCGAAGATCGTGACTGCAAAGTTGTAAGCCACGGACAGGCCGGTGGACAGCACGTGAGTCGGCAGCAGTTCGCTGAACGCGGCCAGAATCGAACCGATATAACCGGCGATCAGCAGGCCCATCACCACTTCAAAAATCAGCAGCGAGGCCAGCCCCGGCATCTGGTTGATGAACAGGAACATCGGATAAGCCGCGACGAAAATCGCTGCCGCCGAACCCAGTAGCCAAGGCCTGCGACCGGTTTTGTCAGCGAGCATGCCGACAATGGGCGTCGCCACGATCAACACCGCGCCGCCCATCATCCCGGCGCTGAAGCCTATGCCACTTGGCAGGCCCAGAACCCGAGTCGAATAGGACGGGATGTAGAACAGAATCGCGTAGGTGCAGACCGTCCACAGCACAACCAGCGAGAAGCTAATCAGGGTTTCCCGTGGGTAGGTACGGAAGACTTCGCGCAGTGGCGACTCAGTGGTTTTGGATTCTTTGTAAACCGGCGTCTCGTCGATGCGGCTACGGATGTAGAAACCGACCGGACCGATGAGCGTGCCGATGATGAACGGGATCCGCCAGCCCCAGCTTTCCAGCTGCGCTTGAGTCAGGTAGTTCGAGAGGATGGCGCCCAGTGTGGAACCCAGCAGCACGGCGACGCCGATACTGGCCTGAATCCAGCTGGAGTAAAAAGCCTTCTTGCCGTCTGGCGCGTGCTCGGTCAGAAACGCCGTCGCGCTGCCCATTTCACCGCCCGCAGAGAAACCTTGCAGCAGCCGTGCGAGCACAATCAACACCGGCGCAATCATGCCGAACTGTGCATAACTCGGGGTGATCGCAATGATCAGCGTACCCAGCGCCATCAACAGAATGGTCAGTGACAGTGCGGCTTTACGCCCGTGCTTGTCACCGTAAACGCCCAACACAATGCCGCCGACCGGACGCATGAAAAAGCCTACGCCGAAAGTCGCCAATGCCAGTAGATAAGAGGTGAGTTCGCTGTCGGTGGGGAAAAAAACCTTGGCGATAATGACCGAGAAGAAGCTGTAGACCGTGAAGTCGAACCATTCAAGACCGTTGCCGATCACTGTCGCGATGACGGCTTTGCGTGCTTTCTGGTTGTGGGTTGGCGTGTTTTTTATAGCGTTCACGTTGAACTCCTGCATGCAAATTACGCAGGGAGTGGTCCCGCGCACGAGTGGGGCAGAGAAGCAATCGGGTGAAACATCGTCAGGGTCTTGTGCCCTTGTAGGCCCGAGAATAACTCGCGAAATTGAATGCGGGAAAACGCTCATTGGGAAGATATGCATGCGCTGGGTGCATGCAGGAGGGCGTGGATCTTTAGGATATCGCTCGGCGCCCCTGACACCACGCTGTCGCGCAGCAAACATAGAACCTGTAGGAGCGCACGAGCACCGCGAGGCCGCGATGGCGGTATTTCAGACACGCCGCCCGCTCGCTCCAACAGAAGGTCTTACTCAGCCTCGGCATTCTGCAGCGCCAACCACTGCTCAAAAGACCGCGCCGCACGACTCGGAAACTGCCCCGACGGATTGAGCAAATAATAACCACCGATCTCACCCACATGGACGTCACAAGCAGGCACCAGCGCACCGGATTTCAGATGCCCGTCAATCATCGGCTTCCAACCCAACACAATGCCGCGACCTTCGATGGCAAGGTCCACCATCACCGGATAGTTATTAACCGTCAGGCGTTTAGGAATCGCCGAAGCATCGATACCCTGTCGCGCAAACCAGTCTGTCCAGGACAGCCACTGGCGCTGACCATCCTCAAGCATCAACAGACGATGCTCGAACAACGCTTGCGGTTTGAGCACCTGGCCTTGCAGATAGCCCGGCGAGCAATACGCCCCCACCGACTCTGCAAACAACAGCCGACTGTCCAGCCCCGGCGGCGACCCTGACCGCAGGAAATACACCGCCAGATCAAACTCCGCACGCACCAGCGAATCCAGCCCGTCCACCACCCGTAGGCGCACGTCCACATTGGGAAACTCATCGGCATAACGTCCCATCAACGGTCCCAGCCACAACGCGGCGACGCCACTGGAACACGCCAGCGTCAGTTCCTGTTCGCCGCTGTGGGTCATGACCTGCGCTGTCGCCTCGGCACACTGAGCAAGCACCCGATGCACCTGCTCGGCATACACCTGCCCGGCCACCGTTAAATGAATGCGCTTGTGCTCACGCCGAAACAACGCCCGCCCCAGAAACTCCTCAAGCTGCTGCACCTGCCGGCTGATCGCGCTCTGGGTCAGATGCAGCTCAGTCGCGGCACGGGTAAAACTGCCATGGCGCACCGCCGCCTCGAAAGCGATCAGGGTTTGCAGCGGCGGCAGGGGTTCGATGCGCATGTGTCGTCCGGAGTGATCATGGTTGCGGCCATCAGAACAAAAATGCGCGGGAGTTTCATCTGCTGGTTGCGTTCCTGATCGACATCACGGAGCATGCGTGATGTATATAGGTAGGGGGGGTATGGTATGTCGCACATCAAATCTGGCAAAGACGACTTGCTCAAGCGGGTAAAACGCATCGCTGGACAAATCCAGGCGGTGGAGCGGGCGCTTGAGGCCGAAGACGACTGCGCCAAAACCCTGCATCTGGTGGCGGCAACGCGGGGGGCTATCAACGGCCTGATGGACGAAATCATCGAAGCCCACGCCCGAGAGCACGTCGCCAAGCCGGGTCTGAGTGATGAAGAGCGAGCCGAAGGCGTTGATGAATTGATCGAAGCCATCCGTCGTTACACCAAATAGGAGCGCACCGACATGAGCAATTTGCACGCGGACTACGCCCACGATCACGTATTTTTGGGCTCATTCCATGATGAGAACGCCAAGCGCACCCTGTGGGTAGTAGCGCTGACGGTTGTCATGATGGTTGCCGAAATCGCTGCCGGTTACATCACTGGCTCCATGGCCTTGCTGGCGGACGGTTTCCATATGGCGACTCACGCCGGGGCCCTAGGTATCGCCGCCGCTGCCTACAGCTACGCCAAACGCCACGCCGCCAGCGCCCAATACAGCTTTGGTACCGGCAAAGTGGGCGACCTGGGCGGCTTCGCCTCTGCGTTGATACTGGGCCTGGTTGCCATCGGCATCGGCGTCGAGTCAGTGGTGCGTCTTTTCGAGCCCACCCAAGTCGCGTTCGGCACGGCCACGTGGATTGCCGTTGTCGGCCTGATCGTCAATATCGTCAGCGCACTGCTGCTGTCCGGCGGCCACAATCACCACCATGGACACGACCACGACCACGGGCATGACCATGACCATACCCACCACGCACACGGTCAGGACAACAACCTGCGCTCGGCCTACGTGCATGTGCTCGCCGACGCACTGACCTCCGTCCTCGCTATCGCTGCATTGCTCGCTGGCCGCTACCTAGGATGGGTCTGGCTTGACCCTGTCATGGGCATCGTCGGCGCACTGGTTATCGCCCGCTGGTCCTGGTCGCTGATACGCACCACTTCAGGTGTTCTGCTCGACCGCACAGACGAACATGTCGCCCAGGAAATCCGCGACATAATCGAGCAGTCAGGTGATACAAAAATTACCGACCTGCACGTCTGGCAGGTCGGCCCCGAAGCCCGTGCCGCCATTGTCAGCGTGGTCGGCAACGCATCCGTAACCGCCGATATGATCCGCGCGCGCCTGGTGTCGGTGCACGAAGTGACACACCTGACCGTGGAGCTTCGCAGCGCGTAATTCATGACTGGGAAAAACGGCCCGAGGCATTAGCCAATGGCTGTTCAGCCCAGCGGATTGAACGTCGGGAAAATCTCCTTCCGTGGTTTCAATAGCGAGGGCGAAGAAAACGCCGCGAAGCTGTTGATCGAACGCACTCGCAGTAACAGCGACGACGGCAACATGCCGTACATGGACATGATTTTCCCGCTGAATATCGACAGCCTTGAAGTGGTGCGCGGGATAAGTGATCCGCGATACGGCCCCCACAACAGTGCTGGTAACGCCAACATCAATACGGGATTGGCGGCGAGTACGGCAAAGCCCGGTTGCGCTACGCCAGCTACAACACCCAGTAAACAGCTGGCCAAAGGCATCGAAAGCACCAACTGGAACCAGAACTACTTCTTTGTCTAACAAAAAAGCGATGCTATCGCGATCATGCCGAGGCTGAAAAAATTCTAACTGGGCGGTAAATGGTTCTACACCCCGGACGATGAAAGCTAGCGAATCGGCTTGGTCGCCCCACTATGAAACCGGGGCCCAGGCACCTGACCAACCCACCGCTCGCACTACGAATACGGCTGATCCGAGCCTGACGGCGCCCAAGGCTCGCTGCACTCACCCGATGACGGGCGTGTGTTGTATGCGGGGGGACGTGTGATTTTTGATGGGGTGGTTTGCGTGGGTGTGAGCGAGGGCAAGCTGGAGGGGTAGAGACAGGAAAAGCTTAGGTGTTTGCCTGAGCCTTTTCTTTTACAGGATGCACCAGACGGGTTCTGACCTGTTACAGACCGCTATTGACCCGGCGCTGTCTTTCGCTCCAAGGCTTCAAGCAAAGCATTCCGAATGTAGCCGCAGATCAACTCCGATCCTCTAGACAAAAAGCATGTTCCTCAGAAGTCATGTTCGTGAAGAAGATGCAGCCGATCAATCTGGCGAAAAGTGCCAATGCTTCACGCAGGTCTGGATCTTCAAAAGCCACGGCTTGGGAGTCAAGGACGCAGAGGGCTCCATAGAGTGTTCCGTCAGGCAGGAATATGGGCACGCCTGCGTAACTCTCCAGCGAATAGTGTTTCACCACCCATCGTGCAGAATATCTGTCATTTTTGCTGATTTGCGGGATGAACAGCGCTTCAGGATTACTGCAAAATTCGCTACACAGCGTTGTTTCCAGTGCCAGTGCTATGCCTGCTTCTATACCCAAATCGCCAGGGTCATATACGGAGCAGGTAATCCACTCTGAGTCGGTGAATTTCGCAATGCCCGCGAACCGCATTTTGGTCAGCCGCGTCACCAGCTTAAGAATATTGGTCGTTGCCTCGATCTCGGCAATAGCCGATCGCTCTTCAGCGCTTAGCGTCCAGTGAGAGGAAGTGGTGCCGGATATCATTATGTGCGTTTCCATTAAATAGCATCGTTGCCAATGCTACCCATTACTCGCACTGACTAGCTATACGTTCTTTCGGCCGGCCTCAGGCGAAAGCGGCAACAGTGGTCTATTTAATTGTCTCCTTGCCACACCAAGGCGCAGAGCGCCGTGTGGTACCTCGGCATCGAAGTGGGCGACGCACTTGAGATGGCCGAGCGGAATAAAGTGTGAGAAGGCATCTGCCAAGGGCCGTTCAGCTCACCTGATTGTTTGCTGTACCCGCTGACAAGGCATCATCCAGAATCGCCTTCGCCATATCACTCAAATGATGAACCGCCCAGACACTCTGCTTGCCCGCATCGCCCATCGCGACGTCGAGGCTCAATTCATGGATACACGCCAATAAGCTGGAAGCGTGCTCCAGTGCGTATTCGATGGGGATGTCGGGATTGATGCGGAACAGCGGCTGACGGGATGGCCCGCAGGTGGAGAAGGTGGTGGTGCCGAGGGTTGTGCTTGAGGTATGCGGTTGCTTCATTGACTGCTCCTGGAGTTGGAAGCTGCCACCGTTTGCGGCCAAGCAAATCAGGGTGGCAACTGTACGCGGGTTGGCCGACCGGAACTCCAGGCACCCGGCACACCCGAAGGTGTCCCACGCACAGCTGCCATAACTCGATATCGCAGACGGACAACATGCCTGAGATCGAATGGTGAGCGCCTGTGCGCCTGGAGTTTAGTCGAGCGGCCAAGCCCGGTCGTTACGTTTGCAGCGACGGCGTGGACTCTAGGGTTGTGGAGTGGGAGTGACAAGGATGTGAAGCGGACGGAGGGTGTAGGGGAATTCCGTAAATCAGTTTGGAGGTGGAGTGCGTTTGCGCAGGCAATTCGACTATTCTGCTAGTGGGTGATGTGCCAAGGGCGCTACTAATTTCAAAAGGAGATGAGATGTTGTTTGCCGTATTTTTTGAGGATAAACCTGAGGCATCGGAGATTCGGAAAAAAACTCTCATCGACCATATCCAGTGGTTAGAGCAGCACAAAGATTTGATTTTAGTAGGTGGATCACTCCGAGAGCATCCGTCCTCAGATCCTTTAGGGGGATTGTGGCTGGTCGAGGCGGAAAGCAAAGAAACAGTGACTCGTTTGATTCATACAGACCCGTTCTGGATCGAAGGTCTGCGTAAGAGTTTTAGAATTCTTCACTGGTCGAAGGCATTCCCCCATCTGAAAACTTTGGTTTAAAGAATTCATATACGGCGTGAATGGAGCGCGAGCGGGGGGTCTAGCTTGCTTTGGAGACTAACCGTTAGCCATGGACCGCAATCGGCCGATTCTGTTGAAAAAGTCGGTTTTCCCAAACTGCGAGCAGACTGATCGGTGAAAGCGTCTTTTTTATCCGCTGCCACGTGAAATCTGAGTCTGAATACCTCTGCGCCGATTCTAGATTTCAAGCTCAGGCGAGTACTTTTCTGCTGTGAAAACCACACCCGACTTTTTCAACAGAATCGGCCAAAAGCAGTCGGTCAGTGTGTCTAAGAAAATAAGGGCGACTCATCTGGCTGGTAGAGAAAATCCATATCTTCCGCGCGAATATGCCACTTTTCCGCAATCTCGCGTGTGGCACCTGCGTTGAGTAGCACGTGTTTAGCCGGTGGAAACAAGCTCGCATAGTGATGCGCGAAATGGCCGATCAACATCAGAATCACCTGTAGATTGGCTGATCCCAGCATGTACTGATCTCTTAAAGAGATCGCTTGGCCACTCTGAAGCGTTCCGATGAAATCGCTGTGCACATGGCCGCTAAGGAATGGGTAGTACGACGTGAAATAGGTCTTATGTAATCCTGCATCTACCGCTAAATCGTTCCAATGCCAACCTACGTCCCAACTACCTTTGCGAAGGCGAACTTGCTGAGGCTCTGCATAGCTTTGGAAGTGGGGCGAGTTCTGAATAACCGGCCATAGTGCTGCAGCATCTGCTACCGCTCTCTGCCGAGCTACCCGAGCATCATCCGTAGTCGCGGCCATCTTGCTCCGTTTTTTCCAGCCGCAATACTCCCACACGTTATGCCGGAACTCTCGCAAAGACTCATTACCGCCGCTGAGAAGCCACGTCATTACCAAGTAGTTTTCAAGTGCAGAGCGAGTCAGGACCGCCATCGACGAGTGGTCGATAAAACTGCCCGGGGGAACTGTCTGACTCCGAAATGGCGAGGGCTCCAGCAATGAGCGCGCCGAACACATGTGCCGAAATAGTTTCTTGGCTAAGTCATGCTGACTGAACATCCACGCTGGATTATTCACTGTCGGATCGTGTTGTTTTGCCTGGGCTGTGATCATCTCCGCCATCAACCCAATCAGGATATTGAACTCTCTTTCTAGCTCTTCCGCTCGCTGGTACTGCATTCACATCATCCCTTTCGCAACGTCAGATGCGCTCGAGCTTAACAGTTAAGTGGGATCTGCTGACGCCGGCGAACGTCCTTGCTACCCGCCACGCCCGCGGACTAACCTGTCGGAGTTTCCGCCCCCCTCTGCTGATCAACGAGATGTCGCTTTGCTAAAACAGATTCTAACCCAGGCAAAACTACCAAAAGACAAAACTACCATCGCCTCGGCGATCAAGGCCTTATTGGCATTTTTTTCACTAGGCACAGTCCATTATATTGGATTTCTCATGGAGGTACCCTTCGAGATTGTATCCATCGCATCGCTTAAGTTTCTGACAAACTTTATTGCCACCTTTACGTTCTACCTAACGTTCTGTTACATGGTCACGAAAGTTTTCTCCTTCGCTATATCGCAGCTCTACTACTCTGTGCTTGCCCCCCTTGCAGCTTTAACATTTTCGGCAAGTAAAAAGTTCCCGGGATGGCTAAAAAAACCTGCGAGAAGAATGCACAGAGAAACCAATATGGTGGAGAAGCTCATTTATTGGACATTTTTCTTTATTATCTTTAGCTTTATGTTAAATTTTTCGTACTTGAAATTTGACTACTCTACTGTTGGCAAGATGACATGGATGTGGGCAAGCGGTATAACTTTAGCTGCAATACTGAAATGCGGGATACTAATTCGCCCTACAACGCAGATTCAACGAATACTAGATAAGAAAAGAGTAACCCTCAGAAGATCGCTAATGCGGGATTATAGTTATTTACTTGCTGGCTCGGCCGTGGCACTTTCCTTTTACACGGGCATGCTAAGATTTGACAAGATAATGACAGAAGACGTTATTGATTTCAAAAACGAACAATACCAAGGACAAGCCCACGTTCTTCTGAGTACAGATGATGCTTATTTGCTAATCGAAAGCAGTTTCAAAAAGCAAACATTTTTATATCTAACAAGCACGGTCATGATGCGATTGCCAACCGACCACAATAAGTAATGTCGTAAAACGGCCTACCGGCTATAACTTCAATAGCTGGTATCTGATCCATGGTCATGTTGTAGCCTTCACCGCCACGCGGAGGTAGGGTCCACTCCATAATCTGCGCAAGCTGGGAATCGTATCCGTCCGGCAGATTGACTTTAAAAGCCAGAAACTCGGTTTTTTTGTCGAAAGCTTCGATGATGTATTTCATGGTTCTACCCTGCGAGTTTTGTCAGCATCCTAGGGTCGTGGAGCGGGAGCAACAAGGATGTGAAGTGGACGGAGGGTGTAGGAGGATTCTGTATTTACGTGCTTGCCTCGCTAAACACGCACGCCGATGAAAATATCCAGTTCTTTGGGTAAAGGCTCGTTGATCTCTCGGGCTATTTGCTGAAGCTGGTCCGTAGATAACAACCAATCACCATCAGCGCTCTTTTCCAGGCTTTCCCATCCAAGAACCTTCAATACAGCGTTTTCATCTTCCGGCTTCACGGTGATGTCGAATTTCAAGGAGTCGTCCTCGGTATCATCTTTCAAAAATCCGGAGATCCATAAATACACGGCAGTTACCCTTTTAATATCTCACCTAGGCGGACCCAGCAGTTACGCCAATGAACATATCGAGGTCGGTCGGCAGTGGTTCGTCGACCGCCGTTGCTATTCGCTCCACTTGCTCGCTGGTGAGCAACCACTCTCCATCAGGACTTTCCTCCAGACTCTTCCAGCCCAGTACCTCCAATACAGCAGCTTCATGCTGAGGTTTGACGTTAAGGTCAAATTTCAACGTGTTGTCGTCCGCATCGCCTTTGAGAAAACCGCTAATCCATAAGAACATTTTGATCTCCAATCCTACTTTGGCGTAGTTCTTCCGGGCTTCGCCGGATCAATTTGTTTGCCCGTCTTGTGGTTGTACTCGCCAAGGTGTTTGCCTTGCTTATCGTACAGTTCGATAGCGCCTGTTTTGCTATCCCACTCATATATACGGCCTTTCCGATCATTCCACCTTCTCCGAGTACCTCCACCACCCTGCACGCTGCTCTTGGATTTAACAGGGAAGGTGCCCGGGAATCCAGGCAGATCCAAAGGCGGTTTGTGGTATTTGATGTCCCCACCCACTCCCCGAGCAAACACCACATACATCGACTTCAGCCCAGTATCCGCCGGGAACACCACGATGCAGTCGTCGGTGGTGATGTCTTCGCCGGGGAAGCCTTCGATCTGGCTGTCGGTGTTTTCCGGGATCGGGTGGACGAGGATGGTGCCCAGTTGTTCGCCGCTGTTGTCGGGGTAGATCAGGGGCGGCATTTCGCCCAGCGGGCCGCGCTTGGGTGTCCAGAGAATCGTGATGCCGTTGAGCTTGGCTTCCAGTGCGGTCTGTTCGGCGTTCCAGGCTGCTTGCACCGTGCGGACTGAATCATCGCCCGTCGGTCCAGTGTGAATGCCGTAAACCTGCAAAACGCCTTCTGCATCCTTCCGAAACTGGAAGCGCACGCGGCTGGGCGCGCGAGTCATATTGCGCAGTTGTTCGTCGGTGTACAGGGTGCCATCGCCCATCTTGGTCGGGAGCATGCCGAGGATGAACACACTGGCGGGCAGGCTCGCGCCGCGGATTGCCCAGGTCAGACCCTGTTGCATGATCCCGCCGCCAGCCACCCTGCCCAGCGCCAGCTCTGCCCCAACCTTTGTTGCAACAGCGGCGTTGGCAACTGGTATGGCCATGGCCCCGGCTACCATCACGGCTCCGAAGTTGGACGCGGGTTCTGTGCTGGTGCCTGCTTCGGTCTGGCACCAGTTTGCACCGGTACACGACTTGGCGAAGATCAAGTCTGTGCGGGGTTTAGGCGCGGGCCAGTAGTCTTTTTCGATATAGACCGGCTCCGGAGGCTGAGCAGGTCTTACCCGTCCTCCCCATGAGCTGCCGCCACCAAAATACTGGGCATACCATGGCTCCTCGAATGGATCTTTTTTCAGATCGTCCTCTCTCATAACGCGACCGAGACTGTCCTTAACGTCGGGGCGCGCAGGGTGCCGATTACCCTTAAGAGGGTCAATAAACACTCGGTAACTGGAGGTTTCAGGTTTGCTTGCCCGGTTTGCAATATCCGGCTGGATGCTGACCGAGTTCAGCCAAAGGTCGATTATCGAGTGAAGTATTAGAGAGCCTTGAACAGCGCATGCCATCTACGGATGGCGCAGCGCGCTTCCGTTTCAGTGTTAAATTTATTGTTTTACAGAAGGGATACGTAATGAAGTACGCCGCGATACTGTTTTCGATTCCAGTCATAGCGCTTGCGGTTGCATTGCCGGTAGCGGCCGATGAATCATCCCAGCGTATGCAACGCGCCTCAGGCTTGTGGAAAGTGACACCGGCCACCTCGCCGTTTTCCTGGGAAATTTGCGTCGACCAGGCAAAGGACCGTCTGATTGACGACGACTTGTGGGCCAACTTCGAACAGGAATGCAAGATCGAGTCAAAAAGCGGAAACGGCGACGGCTACAGCTTTATATCCAGCTGCCCAGATGCGAAGCTGGCCGCCTCGTTCAATGGCGATCTGACGAAATCGTACATATTGACGGCCGACACTTCGTTCGAATTGAACGGAAAAACCGAGACGCAACGCACCATCGTCAATGGCAGCTTTCAAGGCGTATGCCCGGCCGACATGGAGCCGGGCGTCAAGAAAATGCGCGGCGGCATGAAGATGAACAGCCTGTACATCAACCGCTGAACGGTCAGAGATATTGCACTGGCCGCGGGACACTGATCGGTAGTACGAGTCAAGGGGATTGCTGATTGGTGCGATTTCCGCACAAGCCTCAGCGAAACTTTCCAGCAAAAACAACAAAGTCCGCACAAGGCGGGCTTTGGGTAATCTCAGGCTGCTAATCCAGCTCTGAAATCAAATATGGTGCCCAGGCGGGATTCGAACCCACGACCCCTGCCTTCGGAGTCCTAAAAGTCGACGTTTAGAATCAATACGTTAGCGGGGATTAGCTGGAAAATCAATGAGTTGTGTTAGCTGGGGTTAGCGGGTTTTCACCGCTGGTTAGCGGAGTGAGTGTGGCAAAATTGTGGCGTATGAGCGGTTTGAGATAGAGCATTTCAAGATTTTTCGACATTCCTTGGAATGATGCTATCATCGTATCTTTACTCGCGCTTAGGGTGAGTTGCATGAAACTCCCGCCAACAGTTGTAAAAGGTCGAAAAGGACAACGGTCAATCGCTGATGTGATTATCGAGACCCTCTGGCCTATTGAAGAGTTTGCTTGCGTCCCTAGTAAGAGCCTTGAGGAACTACGTGTCAGATGTTCTGAGGTTCTGAAATTTGAGGTCGCCTCCTCGACATTAAGATCAACTTTATATAGGCATCCAGAATTTTTTCAGAAAGCTGAAAAATCTACAGGGCCTGTCCAATATCTACTTTGTCATAAATTTGTGAATCAATATCGTGAATAATAAATATTGTTCTGTAAGTAACTTAAATAATGAAGCTGATGTTGAGGCTTTCTTGATTCTTCCTTTTTTGCAAGATTTAGGGTTTGAGCATAAACATATAAAGCCAAAGAAGTCGTTACAGGAACTGTCTGTCAAGACCATGGCTTCCCGTCGAGCCGTGATGTATCGTCCTGATTTTGCGATTAAAATAGGTAAGTATATTAGGATGATTGTGGAGGCAAAAGCCCCAACGGAAAATCTTGATAGTCATGTCCTGCAGGCCAGAGACTATTGCGCTACGCTCAATGGTGAGCATATCGATAGAAAGCCAGTTCAGTTCTATCTGCTATCTAACGGTCATTTAACGAGGTTGTACAAGGCGGACTATAATGAACCTATCGTAGAGGTTCGTTTTGGTGATTTTCAAAACAGCAGCAGCGTTTATAAGAAAATAATTTCGCTCATTGGTATTGATAGCTTAAGTAAGACAGAGTTTAAAGCTTCGTTAGTGCCAATGCTAGAGCTCAGAAAGGCTCCGCTTAAAGATGTCAATGAGGCCTTTGCTTGGTGTCATCAATATATATATAAAACTGACAATATTAGCCAGGGCGCGGCTTTTATGGAGTTTGTAAAGATAATTGCGTTGAAGCTTTTGTCCGACAGGCATGTTAGGGATAACTACAAGGGGGCCCAGGATTCAGATGTTTTTCATGTCCCACTGAGCGAGGTTCGGTTTTCGAAAGCTTTACTATCGGAACAACAAAAGCATACCCCAAATCCACTAAGCACTATTTGGTTTTCCGATTTCATCAAGGAGATGGAACACGAAATTGCGACCAAAAAGAAAAAGCGGATATTTGAGCCCACTGATCAAATCAACCTTTCTCCTGAGACAATAAGTGGTGTTGTTGAAAAGTTGGAGGGGCTGTTTCTATTTGGAATAGACGCTGACCTAAATGGGAGACTCTTCGAGACCTTTCTGAGCGCTACCATGCGAGGAAAGGATCTAGGTCAGTACTTTACGCCTAGGAGTATTGTAAAGCTAGGAGTCGGATTAGCGCGATTAAAAGTCAATCCAACTACTCCTGATTTAACTGATCGCGTATATGATGGCTGCTGTGGGACAGGCGGTTTTTTAATCGATGTCTTAGCGGATATGTGGGAAAAAACAAATAAAAACTCTGCTATTTCAGAGGTGGCTAAAGAGGGTCTGCGGCATAAAATTGCTAATGAGCATATTTATGGCGCGGATATTGGTCGCGATCCAAATTTGTCACGTATTGGCCGTCTTAATATGTACCTCCACGGAGATGGTGGGAGTAGCATCTATAACGTCGATGCTTTAGATAAAAATATACCGGATAATAGGGCAGATAAACCCGAGCTTGCGGAAGAGAAATCCCAGATGCGTGATATTGGGAATCGAGTGGGCGGCTTCTTCGACGTCGTAATTACTAATCCGCCGTTTGCCAAAAAATACTCTCTTGCAAAGGCAAAGAGCAAAGATGAAGAGTCTACGGCATCGCGAATTTTAGGACAGTATGTCCTTCGCAGTTTTGATGGTGGAAAAGCGCGTAGCGAGCTTCGATCTAATTTAATGTTTATGGAAAGATACTGCGATCTGCTTAAAAAAGGTGGCCGTCTGATAACTGTTATAGATGATGGTATTTTGAGTGGTAAAGATTACGCTTGGTTTCGAACTTGGCTTCGACAGGAGTTTCTTATAAATGCCGTTGTTTCATTGCCTGGCGATGCCTTTCAAAGATCCATGGCGCGTGTCAAAACTTCATATTTGGTACTAACCAAAAAAACTAGCGAGAGCGAAAAGCAGCCTAATGTTTTCATGTACCCATGCATTTACGTTGGTATAGATGATCCTGCGAGGGCAAGAACATTGCCTATAGATGCAAAAAATAGGGATCTCGCGAAACAGGAGATAACTGACGTACTGATTGCCTATGAAGACTTTTTGTCTGGCAAAAAGAGTATTTACTCTGTTGATAGCTCTAAGGTAGCAGATCGACTTGACGTAAAGCATTGCTTCATGGAGCCAGGAAGTAACATTAGTACGTGGGTCAAGTCTGGTTTAAATATTATTCCTTTGAGTGAGGCTGTTGAGCCAAAAAGGTTTGACACAGAAGATGTGCTCGACTGCGCTTCGCATGCCGAGACTGAAACTCCTCTTATTGTTAGGTATGATGGGTCGTCGGAAGCGGGAAGCCAGATTTTCCCTGCTGAAACCCAGCACGCGCGGCTTTATAGGGTAGCCGCTGGTGATATCGTAATCTCCAATATCGCCGCGAGTTATGGCAGCATTTCTGTTGTGCCTGAGGAATTAGGTGGATGTGTTGTATCCTCTGAATACACAGTTTTGACGTCGAAAGCGGGATTTGAGCCGCGGATGCTGTGGGCAATTCTTCGCTCCCCGGTAGTTCTGTCTGAGATACTTCTAGTTGCTACTGGTGCTAATAGAACTAGGGTAAAGTGGGATGCAATCGAGAATTTGATGATTCCTTATCCTATTGCTGCTGTAGAAGCGGAATTTGTTTCGTCTTTGATGAAGGCCGACAGGGAGGAGAAAACTGCTAGGAAGGCCAAGCATGATCAAATCGAGCAAGTGATTTCAGATTTGCAGCTGCATACTGTTGATGCAGACACAATTCTGGCGGCTTTTAAGCCACCGAAATAATGTTCTTTTGGATGGCGGTCGAATTTTGATTTAGGCGCCGGCATATCTCTGCTGAGTGATCAAAGCATTTGCCTTGGTTCACTCAGCACTTTATCCGAAAAATGGAAGTTAGAACTAATCGCAGTCTGAGGGATGTCCTCACGATAGAAGTTCTTATAGATATTTTTCGTCTTCAAGAGCAGCTTCATATTTCACAGATAAGTTAACAAGTGATGTGTTTAGGATGATACAGAGATCTCGAAGTTGAATAGTATCCAAGCGCCTCACTCCCCTCTCTACATCACTCATGAACGACTGCGGCCTTCCCAGCGCGGCTGAGCACTGGGCCTGGGTCATCCCTGATTCAACGCGCATGCGCTTTAGCACCTGCAGAAAGATCACGCGCTCACGTCGATAAATAGCCTTTGTCATAGCCGTGTCCGGGCAAGGTTGGGCTGATCACGCTATATCTGCTTTTGGGATATCTGATTTTCAGTTATTTTGTCTGTATTGGTTTGGTTCCGGAGGGTGCATGAGACTGGTCTGGGAGTTGTTTCGCGTGGCATGGGCCGTCGGGTGTTTTCCGGTGGGTGCGCTTTTGCTAGTCGTGGTGGTTTTTTCTGGCTTCAACCTGCCATTCTTTCTGGGTTTGGCCAGTGGCGAAGACCCTGCAATTCGTTGGCTGTTTTGGATCTTGGTTCTCTACTTCATCGGGGGCGTATGGGTGTTCTCGCGAGTCAACCAGAGCTATGCCGATAAGCTGAGAAAAATGGTCGCTGGTTATCAGGCTGAAGGGTTCTGTCCTCAGGTCGAGGTGTTCGCGAAGATCAATGACGCCTACGTTGGTGTCGACCTGGAATCGAAAAGGTTGCTGGCGTATCCCGTAGGTCAGGACGGACATCTCTTCCGTTTGGATGAGATACGGTCCTGGCGCATCCTTCCAGTTGGCAAGAGCAACCATCGTTTGGAGCTGTTGACCAGCGATTTGGCTATTCCGACGTTCAGCCTCGCGCTTAGAACGACGGACGTGAACAATACGGAGGCACGGCTGCATGCAATTTTCAGCACTTAACAGGTTGATGGAGCATTCACTTATCCATTCGGAGTAGCCCGATGACGGACGTAACTGCAGGCAGTGTTTGGCAGGTAGATATCGCTCAACTGAAGCAAGCCAACGCCACTATGCGTTTGGCCAATCAAGCACTGGCCTCTGACGATGTTGCCGTCCTATCCACTCTCGGTTTTTCGCTCGCTCACATTCGAGAGCTAAGACGCAAAGGCGGCTTCAGAGCCTCTTCCATTGCGCAGAACACACGAATGATCAATTGCCTAAAACAAAGGGAATCTGCCCATGCTGATTAACCACACGCCATTGAGAATCGCGTCCGGCGTCCTGGCGGCTACGACCATCGATTCTGTCCGCCGATCGACTTCGTATCATGCCTGCGGCTGGCAGATTCTTGACCGTTGGGCGTTTAATTCTCCCGAGCAGCTTCGCGCACTTGAAGCACAGGGAGAGCTGCTGCTTTTAGGGCGGTTGCTTGAACAGCAAATCGTCGAGCATGAGGCGCTCATTTCGCCCCTCGGATTGACGCAGCGGAGGCAAGGGCTTGCAGAGCATGAGGTTCTTGCGCTGTCAGGCATCTCTACCGAGTTGTGAGCCATCGACGGCAGCGCGTTCTACCACAACTTTCCGGCCATTGGCCGCAGTGGGGTCTCGGGGCTTGCCCTGAGCAGGGACGGTAGGCAAAGCAAAGAAGTGAAACGACTGCCGCGTTGCCGGTTGTACGTACGCCATTCATGGCGGTAGTACAAACCCTACCCTGTCCCAGTTCTTATCCACCAAATGGTTGCAGCCGTTGTGGACGATTTTGGTCAGAAAAGTTGTCTGCACGTAGGTGCTGGATTTCTTAGTCCTTGATCAATAAAAGCATCCTTGGGGAGGGGGCAGAGGAATCGTCCAATGACTCGATAAACACAAGAATCAGACGCCATCGGCCTAACAAAATTGACCATCAAAATATTTTGCGAAGTGAGCCCGGTAATTTTCAGAAAACACCGCAACACGACGCTGTACAAAGCACGGCGTTGGCTGTGATGGTGTCGGTATTGTGAAGTGCGCGCAGTTGCCGTTGGAGACTGTGCCTGGATCACTCGGGTAAAGAAGAGATCGACATCTGGGAGCACAGGGAAAGGTAGATCTGGTGATGCTGAGGGAGGCATTCGGTAGGCAAATCTGGATACGTCATCCATATCTGGAGTAAACGCTATGAGTGAAAGCTGGCTTAAGAAAATGTGGTCGCTCGCACTGCGACGGAAATCTGTAGACGCGATGAACGGTGGTAAGCCGGTTACCAGGTGCGGAACCCTCATGGTCTATGCGGGAGAGCTCAAGCTGATACCTGAGCTCATTCCCGAGTCAAAACCTGCCAGACGCTCCACGCCGCCCGATTCAGATTGAGTGCAGCATCTCAGGGTGGCTGAACGCCTGTCAGTAAAAGTGGAACGCCTTAACTGATACGCACGTTGGGTAGCCGGTACGCAGGGCTAGCTGCTTAGACTACCTTCCTGATCAAACAGAGCTCTGGCTGAGGGGCCATAGGTCGCGATGACATTCTCGATGGTATCCCGGTCGTTACAGTTCAAACTGCGGGTCAGGTCGAAGAGGGTGTTCCGCTCTGCTTTCCACTGGCTGATGATTTCAACATTCGGTTGGGCTTTCTTACGCTCGTAGAAAATCGACTCGGAACGGAGCGCTATCAAGCAACCCAAGACGTCCTGGGCGATTTCCAGTCTATGAGCATCTGATGACTCGATCATTTTTGAGAATTCCTTCTGATCGTTATCGTGGCCTGCCGGACTCCTAGATCCTGGCGAGTTAAGAGCAGCAATGGCGTACCGGCTGATATGGTTTTTTCTCGTATTGTATGGGTGACTATGTGTCACGTGAAATCCGGTTATACATGCCACTCAGTCACCTGAGTTGAGGTCATGCATGCCACCTTGTCACGTGACTGGCTGTCCTGTGTATAACTCATGTTTTGGTCGCCTTGCGCTCCCGGATCGAGTTCCGGATAGACAGCAGCTTGGTGTAGATGTCCGGATTGCTCTCGGCCAAATGGTCCAAGTCAGCTTGGCTGATCTGGAAGCCAATGTTGGTCTGGTTCTCGATGATCTGTAGGTTTTCGATGTGAATACCTTGGCCGACTGCCTCCCTGTTGAAGAGCATACGTTTCAGCTCCTCAACCGTGCTTTTGATCTGGGCTGGGCGGTACTCCCACTGTGCTTGGCCTCTGGGTCTTCCTTGCGAGTCGCTAATTACGATTTTTTCCGTGAGCTTGTATTCGTTATGTTTACGGGGTCGCGTCCTGCTGATGTAGCCTCGGGCTTCAAGCGTTTTGATCTCGCGCATAGCCTGGCGTGGACTGATCCCAGCTTTGCGAGCAATGGTTGGGATTGAAGGAATCGACAGTCCCGTTCTGAGATCGCAGTGGGATTTGATTACGCAGTAAACCGCGAATGCATACGGTCCTAGCTTTGCGAGTTCGTGATCCACCATGGCCTGGAAAATGTGAAACCAATAGGTGTTGGATTTCAGTTGATCCTGTGGTTCCTGCCCGATGGCTGCATCAACCGATAATTCCAGCTCACTCATTTCCGAGCCTCCACCTGAGCCTTCTTGGTAGGGCGCCCGACTTTATGTGGTCCTTCAGTCGAGGCTTGCTTGAGGAGAGGAGCCGATGTGATTGCCCCGGTACGCATCCACTGTCTGAGATCACCTAGCCGCCATCGCAAGCGTGACAGGCCGGGAACGGGCTCAAGCCCCGGCAGTTTGCGCTGACGCACTGTCAGAGCGCTGAAGCCTGTCAATGCAGCGACCTCGGCTACGCCAATCAGTACGTCATCTGCTAGCTTCTGAATCTTTTGAATGGTTTCGTAATCGATGCTCATCGTGACTGTCGCTCGGCTGCTATGGAATGCCTCCAGCTTTCGCCATGCGACTGCAGATTCACTAGGACACCTTTTTGACAGATGCGCGAATTAGCCAAAGAATGGTTCCATGCAACCACACATTCCCGATGCAGATGTCGACCCGGATGAAGCTTTCCAGCTTGTTTTTCGTGAACTGAAACGTCATGAGGAAACGGGCCGGAGAAACTTTGTTGTCCGCGTCCCCGTGGATCTGCTTGAGTACCTGTTCTCAGCCATTTTGCGCAAGTCGGGGATGTCGCGGGTGGCCCTTGAGCGGCTGCTGACGGAGCTGGGGATTTACGGATTCAAAGACGCGGACGGCCGGATTCTGCGACGGTATTTGAGCGGCCACACACGTATGGCTTGGCCGACCTACCAGCGTTTGATGCTATGGGCATTATCAAGCGGCTGGATCAGCATGTGGGCTTTCCGCGATTTGGTTTTTCGTTCATATGAGCGAGAAGCTGCTCAGCTTTGCGCACGCAAAATATTGAACACCCTCAAACGCCGGACGACGCTGCCTGATTTGACCAGGGAGGAGGTTGTCGCGTGCTTCTATGAGGTCTATCAGCTTAGGCAGCAGGAGCGCGATCAGGCTGCGGCTACTCGATTGCGAACCGATTCAGATACGAGAGAGCTTGTCCTGTCTCTTGATGGGTAATTGCGCGGACTTGAACGTCGATTTGCATTCGACTTGAGCAGCATACTGGGTGTCATTGATCGACTGAATACGACCTGAAGCAGCCATTAACTACTTAGCTGGTCATAGCTATCGATCAAAAGGAAGACCTAGGATCCTCCGAACAAGTCATTTTGAGCTGCTGAGCTCCCTGTAATTGTATGAGCTCAAGCAGGCTCTTCGAGCGAACAACAGACTTGTTCGGAGGGTTCCTAACAGTACTGGCCTTCCGTGTCGTTATTTCAAAACGACTTCAGTGAAGTAATTGCGTAACCTCATTGGTAGTCAACATATTCTGGATGCCAGTTTTGCATGCAGAACTTAACAATCTTTTTCTCTCTACGATCAATCGACCGAACACCCCAGTGCCCGTCAACCACAAAAGAGTCTAGTTCATTCTGAGTTTTATATGGAGCAAGCATAAAATATTTAGAGGTTTTAACATTGATACTACTATTTCCCTTCGATGCATTTGCAGATGCGGGATCGAAAGTGAGATTGCCGAGTCGATGAATGTGGTCCTCTAAAAACTGGTCATCTATTTCTGGAATAATAGATTCCAGTTTTACGATCCCGATCTCTTTAGGGTTCTGCGAGGCAATATGCTCCACAGTTAAAGTTGTGCGCTTTGAAGAGTTGCGAAATTCCGCCTCGGACATGTTGGAGCATATAGGCTGCTCGGACTGTCTTAAGTGGTTTTCGTACTTCCAGAACAGGTAGCCAATATCTTTTGGATTCATAAAATCGTAAAAATTTGTATATTGGAGGTGCTCCTTGAATATCTTGTCAGGGCTATTTGATTTTATAAGCGAAGATAGCTTGTCAAACAAAGGTATAAACTTCCCTCCAAAATCTCTGGCAGCTGTGAACAAGGTTGCTTGGCCAGTGTTAGAGCGTGTTTTCTGAACTGAATAAACTCTGAAGCTGTATATTTCTAAAAATCTGCAAACTGATTCAAAATTCTTCTTTTTGCCAGCTGTGTCAAGCTTATAGGTCTTAAGTAGCAATGGGTAAAAATTTCCAAGTCTTTCTAGGCAAACTAAATCCCTATACGAATTACAATCGGATCGCATAAGCTGACCAATCGTCCTAAAGCTTTCTTTAAGCTCCTTGGTAAATCGATCAATAAAATCTAGTACTTCAATTTTTTTGTCCTTGGCAATTAGCGGGTTGATCTTTTTCTTGATGAATTCGACCGGTTGTTGGTAATCAGATTTGTCTGTCCACTTTTCGAAAGCTACGCAGTGATAAGATAACGCTGCGTCCTCCGACAGTTTTTCATCGAAATCTTCCAGTTCTCGATATATGTCAGTAAAGCGATCTTGGATAGACGATAGATGGATATCTAGATCCTCTCCTGCAGCTAGGTATGTCTTGTACATCAAAAAACTTTTGATCTTCTCTAGATTTGTTAACTTTTTACCTCGGTCATTAGTGGTTTCGAATATTAACGTAGCCTCCGCTGTGTCCTTTACAGAGTAAGTGAGAACTTTGGTGTTCGAGTCGAGTTTCGACTTGAAATCTAACAGCTCAGCAGTCGACTTGTTTTTTAACTGTGTTGAAAAAAAGATTTTCGCTTTGAAAAGTCGTCGTTGTGAGGGTGTTTGTATATAGTCTTTTCCATGTCCATCACCAATTATATAGCTCTGGAAGAAATCGTTATCTGGAGAGATTGCATGAAGTTTTGAACGGTTTTTGCTCGATATATAGGTTTCCACCACAAGGTCTAGGCCTTGATTCAAGAATTCGTCATCAGTCAACCTTGTCGATAGTTCAGTTAGAAGCGCCTTCATAAATATTATGATCGTCGTTATACGTTGTTGCCCATCGACTACGTCAATTACGTCGTAGCCTTGATGTTTGTTACCTTGTTCTTGAAATAAAATCGTACCCAGAAAATAATCTCTTTCTAAAGACTGATTTTCAATGTCCTCAATAAAATCTGGCAACTGCCTGGTATCCTCCCAAGCGTACGCCCGCTGGTAATCTGGGATTTTGAACACTTTTCGACCATCGAATAACTCTTTCAGCTTTTTCTGTCCGTTTTCCATTACGAATCCTATCTTATGTTCAAAAACCCAATCAGATACCGGCGAATGGCGGCCAGAGGCCAGTATCATCGATAAGTAGCAGAGCATAGATTTCCGGTCGATACCACCCTCATGGCGCTGCCTCAGGCTGTAGGCATCCGATCCGTGTCTCGGCTTTATTGCAGAGCTTCAACATTGACAGTGCTTGGAGACTGCTATGGCACAACGTTGTCTTCTAAGAGGTGACAGATCATTGTGGAAATGAGGTTGCCTACACTCACCGCAAAATCTGAACGACTCAGGTTCTGCAGGAGCGCTGTTAGATCGCTTTCGGCTGCTGGCAAACGTGGAGGGCTGATTTGGGTCGACTTCTGCCGGTCAAAGACACACAGTCTGCTGGCCTCTTCCAACGCACACGACTGGTCAGCCGTGCGCAAATGATGCTCCGTCTGTGCAATTACCCCACCGACGGGTGTGGTTCGATCAAGCTAGCTTCGCTGCCAACTCTTCCGCTGTGATGTTGTAGTAACGCTTGAGCATGTTCACCTCCCGATGCCCCGTCACGCTCGCGAGCTCGATCAAATTCGGCAGCTTGGTCGCGAGCCGACAGGTCGCTTCATGCCGCAGGTCGTGAAACCGTAGATTGATCAGGAAGTCTTCCTGAGGCGTGACCTGCGCTACGTCGCAATCTCCCAAGTATTTCAGCCTCGCACGCTCCAGACCTCTCACAAATGCCTTCTTGAGGGCATCTGCAGTGGTGGGGAAGACTCGCCCGCACAGCGAGCGCGGTAAATCCTTCAGCAACTGAATAGCGTTCGGTGAAAGCGGGACGGTTCTGGGCAGTCCGTTCTTCGTCGCGGGTAGGTGCGCGGTTCTACGTTCCAGGTTCACATGCTTCCAGCGCAGCTCGAAAATCTCGCCACGGCGCATGGCTGTCTCAATCGCGAGTTGGACGATGGGCCGTATCCAGGGATTGTGTGATGCATCGGCGTAGGTCCCATCAGCACGTCGCTCACGAAGCTCCAAGGCTCCGAGCATGTATTGCTCTTCAATTGGATCGAGCCGTCGCGAGCGCTCGTCGTTGTAGCTGGGGCGGCTGACCATCCTGATTGGATTCTCGGCCAGATGAATGCCCCATTCGCGGCGGGCGACCTCAATCACGCACTGAAACAAAGCCAGCTCACGTTTCACCGTATTGCCTTTGCGGATCTTCAGACGCCCGTCACGGTAACGGACAAAATCTGAAGAGGTGAAGGTGGCAAAGAGGCGCGTAGCCAGCGGATGACGCTTGAGCGCTTCCAGGCGTTTGATTTCCGAGTACGCGCCTTTGTGCTTCGGAGCGATCTCGGAGACGTAGCGATCAACGAGTTGATGGAAGGCGGTGCGTTCAGCCTCGACGCGAGAGACAAAGATGCCCCGGTCGATTTCGCTTTCGATCATGCGGGCCCAGGCTTGGGCGTCCGATTTGGTTTCGAGGGTTTCGCTGGGCTGCATAACCCTTATGGCGAATTGGCGCTTCCACCAATCCACTACCGGTGCACGCAGAGATGTTCTGCCAAAAACAACAAAGCCCGCACAAGGCGGGCTTCGAGTGAATCTCAGGCTGCTAATCCAGCCCTGAAATCAAATATGGTGCACCAGGCGGGATTCGAACCCACGACCCCTGCCTTCGGAGGGCAGTACTCTATCCAGCTGAGCTACTGGTGCAATGCGGGCGCCATGATACTCATCTGGTTGGCGGGCGTCCATGCTGGTGAGTGCTGTTGTTGATTTTGCACGTTTCAAGGTGTTTGGACGACGCTGATCAGAAAATTCGGCGGATGTTGGCAATTGCGTTCTTTTTTTCGAACGGCCTATTGTCCTTTGCCCTAGCAGTCCCTAGGATTCGTTTGAGATTTCAAACGCTCTTGTCCGGTTTTCCTGCACTTTGTGACCCTGCGTTGCGGGGGCCGGCGAATGATTTCCTGATGGCGGCCTTGTTCGAGGCGCCTTTTGAACGATCAAAAACTTGCTCCGCCGGTGTGCGGCGCATTTTCGGTATATCAAAGCGGAGGCCGACATGCAGCTCAAAGATTCCACGTTGTTCCGCCAGCAAGCCTATATCAATGGCGCCTGGCTGGATGCGGACAATGGTGAGACGATCAAGGTCAACAACCCGGCAACGGATGAAGTCCTGGGCACCGTGCCGAAGATGGGCGCTGCTGAAACCCGTCGTGCGATTGAAGCGGCTGACAAGGCGTTGCCCGCCTGGCGTGCACTGACCGCCAAGGACCGTGGCAACAAGCTGCGTCGCTGGTTTGAGCTGATGATCGAGAATCAGGATGACCTGGCTCGCTTGATGACGCTGGAGCAGGGCAAGCCGCTGGCCGAGGCCAAAGGCGAGATCGGTTATGCCGCTTCCTTTATTGAGTGGTTCGCGGAAGAAGCCAAGCGCGTTTACGGCGATGTGATTCCGGGCCATCAGCCGGACAAGCGTCTGATCGTGCTCAAGCAGCCGATTGGTGTGACCGCCGCGATCACGCCCTGGAACTTCCCGGCTGCGATGATCACCCGTAAAGCGGGTCCGGCGCTGGCTGCCGGTTGCACCATGGTGCTCAAGCCTGCTTCGCAAACCCCTTACTCCGCACTGGCGCTGGCTGAACTGGCCGAGCGTGCAGGCATCCCGGCGGGCGTGTTCAGCGTTGTCACTGGCAGCGCGGGCGATATTGGCAGCGAACTGACCGGTAACCCGATCGTGCGCAAGCTGTCCTTCACCGGCTCGACCGAGATTGGTCGCCAGTTGATGGCTGAATGCTCCAAGGACATCAAGAAGGTCTCGCTGGAACTGGGCGGCAACGCGCCGTTCATCGTGTTCGACGATGCGGATCTGGATAAGGCCGTCGAAGGCGCGATCATTTCCAAGTACCGCAACAACGGTCAGACCTGTGTCTGCGCCAACCGGATCTACGTGCAGGACGCGGTTTACGATGCGTTCGCTGAAAAGCTCAAGGTCGCAGTGGCCAAGCTGAAGATCGGTAACGGTCTGGAAGAAGGCACCACCACTGGCCCGCTGATCGACGGCAAGGCGGTGGCGAAGGTTAAAGAGCACATTGCGGATGCGGTGAGCAAAGGCGCGAAAGTGCTGTTCGGTGGCAACAGCATCGAAGGCAATTTCTTCGAGCCGACTATTCTGGTCAACGTGTCCAAAGATGCGGCCGTTGCCAAAGAAGAAACCTTCGGCCCGCTGGCGCCGCTGTTCCGCTTCAAAGACGAAGCTGAAGTGATCGCCATGTCCAACGACACTGAGTTTGGTCTGGCGTCGTACTTCTATGCTCAGAACATGAGCCGCGTGTTCCGCGTTGCTGAAGCGCTGGAGTACGGCATGGTGGGTATCAACACCGGCCTGATCTCCAACGAAGTCGCGCCGTTCGGCGGCATCAAGGCCTCGGGTCTGGGCCGTGAAGGCTCGAAGTACGGCATCGAAGATTATCTGGAAATCAAGTACCTCTGCCTGTCGGTTTAACGCAGGGGGTTGCAGCCGCCGGGGCGCGAGAGCGACGTTTCGGCGGTTTTTAGTGGCACCCAAAACCTTTTTGGTGGCCGGAGGCCGTGACAGTCGATCATCGAATGCTGTCACGCGTTGATCCGCCGCTTGATCCTTGAACCACGCCGACCGATGAGCGGCGAATGAGGAAACATGACCCAGACAAACGCAGAATTGATGCAACGCCGCGAAGCCGCTGTTCCACGCGGTGTTGGCCAGATCCACCCGATCTTCGCTGAGTCCGCGAAGAACGCCACGGTTACCGACGTTGAAGGTCGTGAGTTCATCGACTTCGCGGGCGGTATCGCCGTACTGAACACCGGTCACCTGCACCCGAAAATCATTGCCGCCGTGCAAGAGCAACTGACCAAGCTGACTCACACCTGCTTCCAGGTGCTGGCCTACGAGCCCTACGTTGAGCTGTGCGAGAAGATCAACGCCAAGGTGCCAGGTGATTTCGCTAAGAAAACCCTGCTGGTCACTACCGGTTCCGAAGCGGTAGAGAACGCCGTGAAGATTGCTCGCGCTGCCACTGGCCGTGCTGGCGTGATCGCGTTCACCGGCGCTTACCACGGTCGCACCATGATGACCTTGGGCCTGACCGGTAAAGTCGTGCCTTACTCGGCAGGCATGGGCCTGATGCCGGGCGGTATTTTCCGTGCGCTGTACCCGTGTGAACTGCATGGCATCAGCGTCGACGATTCCATCGCCAGCATCGAGCGCATCTTCAAGAACGATGCTGAGCCTAAAGACATCGCGGCAATCATCATCGAGCCGGTTCAGGGCGAAGGTGGTTTCTACGTGGCGCCGAAAGCGTTCATGGCTCGCCTGCGCGAACTGTGCGACAAGCACGGCATCCTGTTGATCGCTGACGAAGTGCAGACGGGCGCGGGTCGTACCGGTACGTTCTTCGCCATGGAACAGATGGGCGTGACCGCTGACCTGACGACTTTCGCCAAGTCCATCGCGGGCGGTTTCCCGCTGGCCGGTGTGTGCGGTAAAGCTGAATACATGGACGCCATCGCCCCAGGCGGTCTGGGCGGCACTTATGCCGGTAGCCCGGTGGCCTGTGCTGCTGCGCTGGCGGTGTTGCAGGTTTTTGAAGAAGAGCATCTGCTGGATCGTTGCAAAGCGGTCGGCGAGCGTCTGGTGACGGGCCTCAAGGCCATTCAGGCCAAATACCCGGTAATCGGTGAAGTCCGTGCGATGGGTGCGATGATCGCGGTTGAGCTGTTCGAAAACGGCGACTCCCACAAGCCCAACGCCGCTGCTGTTGCGCAGGTTGTGGCCAAGGCTCGCGACAAGGGTTTGATCCTGCTGTCGTGCGGCACCTACGGCAACGTGTTGCGCGTGCTGGTACCGCTGACCTCGCCGGACGAGCAACTGGATAAAGGTCTGGCAATCATCGAAGAATGTTTCGCTGAGCTGGCGTGAAAATGCCAGGGTCGCAATTGATTAAAATGTGACCAAACGGACAAAAAAGACCCGCTTCGGCGGGTTTTTTTGCGTTTAAAAGGGGTAAATGAGGGTTTTTATCTATATCCCTTCGTATGCATTGGCTAAGGTGGGTGCATTGCTGTTGAGGATTTAAAAATGCTCCTGACACAGTACGTTCGTGCTGCAAGACGTGAACGTGTAGTAGCTGCCGAAGGCTGCGAATGGCGTAGTGTCTGATACACCGCTTCGCAGCCTTCGGCAGCTCCTACGGAAATACATTTCAGTTCATTGGTTATGAGTTGCTCGACGAGAGAGTTCTGATGACAGCTGTAGATTTACCTGCGGGACCTCGGGTATTGATTGCTGAGTCCGATCCATGGATTCGTGAAACGCTCAGTGAGTTGATCCTGAGCGTGCGTGACGATGTTGCGCTCGAGATTTGCAGCGATGGCAAGCAGGCCGTCGAGTTCATGAAGAAACACATCCCTGATCTGATCATCGCCGCCAGAGAGTTGCCTGTTGTCGACGGTTTGAGTCTGTTGCGTGGCGTGCGCGGTTTGCGTCGTCAGCCTCCATTGCCTTTTATCCTGATCAGTAATCGCGGTGACACGGCCAGTGTTCGCGAGGTCGTGCCATTGGCGCCTACGGCGTACCTGACCAAGCCGCTGGACACTGAAAAGCTGCGCCAGCGCATTGAAGGCTTGCTGCTGGCGTGTCCGGTGCCGGGTGCAGTGCCAGCGCTCGCACCGGGTCAGACGCTGAGCAAGTACCTCGAAAAACACCGGGACACCGCCGACGGTGCGCCGTTATTTGTGGATGTCGCCACCGCCTTGAAGCTCAGCCAGGTAGGCAGTGGCGTCGATGCGACCTTGCTTGAGCAAGAGCTGCGCAGCGATCCACATATCACCGCGGTGCTGATTGCCGCTGCCAATACGGCTGCCAAGCATCTGGTCAAGCCTGTGCAGACGCTGGGTGCGGCGCTGGCGCTTCTGGGGGCTCCGCAGAGTGCCAGCATTGTTTCCGCGTTGACCAAGAAGCGCGTGTCGATCCTGACCAACAATGCGTTGCAGATGAAGGCCAGCGAGTTCTGGGAGATGTCGCAACGTACCGCGGAATACGCGCGGGTGTTGGCGGGCATGCTTGAAGTCGACCCCGAACGTTGTTTCTGCGCGGGGCTGCTGCTGTCACTGGGCGATCTCGCGGTGCTGGGTTGTTTGCAGGAATGGCTGCTGGCCGGTGGCAAGCTGGATGATCAACAGATCGAAAAAGCGCTGGAACAGTACTCTGCCGCTTACGGTTCGGCGCTGCGTGTCCGCTGGCGTTTGCCACTTGAATTGCGGGAGCTGACGTCGTCGGTTTATCAGTACAACACCGGGGTTTATACCCGCGAAGTGTTGGTCATGAACCTGGCCGGACACATGGCGCGCCTGGGTGACGAGGACAGCGTGACGACTCTGCTCAAGACCAAGCCTGCCCGGTTGTTGAAGCTGACCGTCGCGGACTTGCAGCGGTTGCGCAAGAAGCTGACTGGCGTGACTGATCCAAGTTTGTTGTCAGCGCCAGTGGGGCTGGTGGTGGAAACGTTGGCTGATGACGAGGATGAAGGTCCGGATCTGCTGGATGGCGCGCCGGAGGCGGAGCCTGAAGCGGTTGCCGATGAGACGCCAGCGGCTGAGCAGGATTCGTCGAGGTAGCTTCATTGGCTATAGGATGCCATCACGCATTCATTTGAACTGGAATGCGTTTTCCTGCCGGGAATGCTATGTCTGCCTGCAAGCTAATGTAACGACGTGGGACCGGCTTTAGCCGGGAAG
>NZ_JACONW010000068.1 GCF_014357575.1 Pseudomonas folii
GCTCCTACAGTTGCGCCTCAACTCATTTAATTATGTTTTTAGCGAACAAGCGATTTTCATGGGCCGACTGATCAGTCGTGCGACTTTGACAAACAGATGGCCAGTGGGACCGGATTCATTCGGGAAGGCGGAATGCCTGGCGATGAAAATATCATGGCTGTACCGGTCACTTCTTCTGAGGCTACGCCGACTCAGCGACTAGGCTAGACGAAACCACAATGTCTTTTTTCTAGAGGTCTTTTCGTAACGCTATCCTGGAGCACTGATCATGACCGACACCCACCCCCTGACCATCGCTGTATTACTGGGCTCCGTGCGCAGTGACCGCCAAGGCATCAAAGCCGCGCGCCTGCTCTTGAACGCCCTTGAGGAACGCGGCCACGAAGCGGTACTCGTCGACCCCATGGTGACGCGCCTCCCTCTGCTGGACCGCATGTACAAAGAATATCCAACCGGGCAAGCGCCAACAGAAATGGAACAACTCGCCACTCTCTATCGCCGCGCCGATGGATTTCTGCTGGTCAGCGCCGAATACAACCACGGCGTCCCACCAGCATTGAAAAACCTGCTCGATCATTTTCTGGAGGAGTACTTCTGGCGGCCGTCGGCGATCACCTGTTACTCAGCAGGAGGTTTTGGCGGAGTGCGGGCGGCGATGCAACTGCGCATGATCGTAGGAGAACTAGGCATGCCGAGTATCCCCAGCCTGTTTTCCATCCCCCGCATCGGTGACGCCCTGGCAGATAACGGACAGCCAACAGAAGCACGCACGCTGAAACAGATGAACCGGTTTCTGGACGAGTTCGAATGGTATGCGCGGGCGTTGAGGGATCAGAGAGCGAAGGGGACGCCGTATTGAAAGTGCGTCTCTTGGGGGGGATCGTGCGGTTAAAGCGTAATGGACTTTAAATTTCGCCATCGCTCTCCTCTTGATACTGATGGCAATACTGAGCTAGCCGCCGCATAAGGGTATTGCTCGAAATGAGCTTGCCTTGTTCCTTGTCCCGAGATGCCAAGGCCATGAGCTTGACCAACGCGATGGCTTCATCTCGGTGCTTACGCGCTGCGCAGGACTCAATCACATAGACTGGAATGCCATGTTTCGTCACTACGATTGGCTCGGAAACGTCCAGCGTCGCCGCGTTTTTCCTCAGAGAGCTGATGGTTTCAAACCGCATGCGTAAGTACAGCCCTGAATTCATAAAATCTAACTTGAAATTAATCTCTGTAGGAACACGCCCAGTGCCCCTGATGCAGCGCTGTCGCGCAGCAAACTCGGTTCATGTGGGAGCGGTGCTTGCCCGCGATAAAGGCGACGCGGTCTGAAGAGTACACCGAGGTATTCTTATAGCGCGCAAGCACCACACAAAAAACCGAGTTTATTCAGTGAGTAATAGGTTATTTGATGAAAGTGAGCCTAGGTTAAACACCAAAAAAACCAACATGCAGTACATATCTAAAGCCATCCAAAAAACGCTCGATGCTAGCGTGATTTCTCATTCACGCTCAGCAGGATTCACCGATGTACGCTATCGATTACAACAGTTACAGAGCCACAAAAAGCTTCAATCACCGCACCCGCTTTTTGGTGATGCATTACACGGCCTGTAACTTCCAACAATCAGTTTCCGCACTGACCGGGCCCTCGGTCAGCTCGCACTATCTCGTCCCCGACCCTAGCGATAAAACCTACACCGACGCGGGCTTCTCCGACATGCGCATCTTCAACCTCGTCGATGAAAGCGAACGCGCATGGCATGCAGGCGTCAGCGGATGGGCGAAGCGTTACAACCTGAACGACACAGCCATTGGGGTAGAAATCGTTTATGTGGCTACCGAAGACAAAGGCGTTTTCACCTTCCCGCCCTATAACCCCACGCAAATAGAGGCAGTCAAGGAGTTGGCAAAGAACATCCTCCAGCGCTACCCCGATATAACCCCGGTTAACGTCGTCGGCCACAGCGATATCTCCATCGGCCGTAAAAGCGATCCCGGTGCCGCCTTCCCCTGGAAAGCACTTCACGATGCCGGTATTGGCGCGTGGTATGACGAAGCAACCAAACAGAACTATCAGGCACAGTTCAGCAGCGCCCTGCCCGCCAAAGCCGACATGATCGCGAAGCTAGGCCGTTACGGGTATGACACAACCCCTGCGATGACTGACAGTGGATACAAAAACCTGATCCGGGCATTCCAGCTGCATTTCCGCCCGCAAAAATATGACGGCGTGGTGGACGCTGAAACGGCGGCGGCGCTGTATGCGTTGGTGGACAGGTATTTTCCGAAGAAGGTGACGAGGCAGATGTATTTGTAATCAAACCACTCGCATTTAATAACGCTAGCGCCACCTCCTAGACCACTATTTACATGCACGCCGGAGTCAATTACTAGTCGATTCCGACGTGCCTGAGCCAACGATAACCTTATCGATGTACGCGTCTAGGAACCAGCCGGGAATTTCATCAGTGTGGAACTGCAAATCAGTGCCGTCGGTAATTTCTGCCAGAAAAATGGATTTATCACCTGAGTTATCGAAGATAAAGGCGCGGCTCGAAGCAGCAACAGCAGCAGGCAGCAATTCCAACGAGCCCTGATAGCGCTTTCTGATCTTGTCTTCAGAAACCGGGTGCCCACCGTCACCAACCCGGTTCTTAACCCGGTTGATATTAAACTCCACGGAATCCGTCGCGACGAAGTAGAGATAGGTGCGGTAGCCCCTGCCCTGCGCCATCCGCATGAAGCTAACCTTGTCAGGAGAGGACATGACAGTCTCAAAAGTAAAGCTCACGCGAAGGTCGAGCAGCTTGTGCCTAATGAAGTCGGCGATGACTGACGCATAGTAGGAGTTAATCTCGATCGCCCGGAAATCAAGTAGCCGGTCGTCCAGCCCTACCAACTTAATCCAGTCCTGTAGTCCTGCTTTGATGATCAGCGGGTGCGTGTCAATAAATGCATGCAGCTCAGCGGCGTCAGTTGAAATATTGAACTCAGCAAGATCAAGAAATCCTGTGGCCTTGACACCTTTCTCTATCTCATCCGCGTTTACGTAAATATTGATCAGACGAGGGTCGATCTGGTCTTTGATCGTGCTCTTCCCCGAGCCGTTAGGGCCCGCAAATACACGCAGCCTAGGCATTGGCATCCAGACGCCGCACCTTGATCACTTCGCCAATCCTTACCTTGCGACGAGGCTTCGCCGAAGCAACCACTCGATGAGAGCCCTCAGCGTTCGATTCAACGACGTCACCGCCTTGAACCCTCAGGACAGTGTGACCTGACGCAAGCGCCCGAACGTAAGCTGCATAGGTTGCGCCAGCGGCAATTTCAGGAATGTGGCCTTCCAGATTATCCATAGCCTTCTCAGAGAGTAGGTTTTCTTCGATCTTTGCCATGACTGCCTCAGGAGTTCTTGGGAACAGGTTTGTATTCTAGCCGCGATTTCGTGCTCGCTGAAGGATACATATTCATTACCCGCTGACTGATGTTGAGAAGTGACTATGAGAGCACCCCAGGACCGATGCTGCTACGCCACCTACCCCCGCCGAACAGACTCAGACCAAAACATGCAGGCTAGGCTTGTGCCTGCTAGCGACTGGATGCGATACAAAAATACAATAGTCTGCTGATCGTGACGGAGACGCTAATCAATAGCCGGGAGTTTCGCGATATTTCTGGTAATCATGGTACTCAACCCATTCCACTACGTCGTAAGGAAGATAAAGCTGCTGCTTGGCACGAGAGATTGCAATGTAAACGGCACAAAGGCGCTCATCGAACTCATAAGCATCCTTGAACTTCACGTTTGTCAGCAGCTCAGTCGTCAACAAAACATGATCGAATTCCATCCCTCCAGCGTCTTCCGCCATCATAAGCACGCAGCTTTTGCCAGGAGGACCGATCAGGCTTTTCAACCGGGTCATGTCGGCCACTCTGAAACCTTTTTCCAGCTCGGCCTCCACCCAAAGAAACGACTCATCGAATTGGCTAACTTCACGCACACGTTGCCAGTCTGGCATGTCGCTAAAATACGAATGCGGATCAACAGAGCCGTGTGCACTGTAGTAATTCGGCCTAAACAGCTCTATTGCAGTGAGCATGAAACGCTCAAAATCTCGCTGGTCCTTTTTGCTTGAAAAACTAAATGCGCAGTTGCCATCATGCAGTTGGATAACCCATTTCATGGTGTCCCATAAGGATGCAGTCAGCACCACACAGTCCCCAGAAGGCAGGAAATTTTGCGGATAATACTCGATAACAACGTCTGCATTACGAGAGCCCTCGAAGAGGACTTTACTCTTCTTTGAATGCCGAGCAATTAACGTATTGACCAAATGTTCGACATTTCTTCCTGAGCGAACGGAATAGCTGACATCACTGTGCCGGACTTCACTTTTTCTCCTGACTGTGGCGCTACTGACTTGCTGATACTCATCACCCAGCGTGATCAGCCGCTGGCCGCCTCGTTCGATAATCTGCAAGAGGGATTCAGGAATATCCTGACTTTCATCAATGAAAACGTGCGTGTAACGCGCGGGCACTACACAGCCAGCCAAACTAGCCAATTTTATTTTCAGTAAGGCCTCAAAATCGATCTGGTTGCCCCAGACAGGGTTTGCATAGAGGTAAGTCCATACCCGGCTTGAATACTCAAGAAGAACCTTGGCATCCAAACTGGTCAAGGGCTGTTTGAAAGTAGGCAGATGTATATTTGAAAGACTGTAGTCACGGGAGCGGCAATAAAGCTCAATCACTTCGAGGCAGATATCAAAAGTAGCTTGCGCATCATGATGTTTAAAACCGAGGATATTCAGCTCGTGCGACAATATCTGTTTGCTAGGAGCTCTGACTGGGTTAGTAACTGGATGAGGCTTGCGGCCGTGCAACAAAAAATGCGCAAAGTTGGAAAAAGTCTGACCAGCCTGCTTATCGCGCGAACTCTTCATGCGCCCGCGGATAGTCTCCAGCTTTTCAAATGTACGCGCCAGCAATAATGTCCTTTCGGGCTTCAGATATTCCATTAAGGCACCCAACAGGTGACTCTTACCTATTCCTGCGTAGCCTTGGACGTGAAGGTGTTCGTCAAGATTGGCACTGAAAGTTCTGACTAGCTTATCCTGCGCAGAGCTCAACCATCGTTCGCGATGCCTTGGAGTTACAACCTGCTCGCTGAATGGATTGTTACCTCTGTGGTGGCGGACTTTGAACTCGAAATCCCATTTTTGACTGGGTAAAAGGTATTCCCGCGCCAACACCTCCTCGTCTAGTAGAAAACGCAGATTCAATTTCCTAATAGATTTAAGACCGAGGGATAACTTTCCCATGTCGAATAGCCGCTGAGCCTCCGACAACAAGCCTACGGCTGTAGTGTGCTGAGCATCCACGGCCCACGCGATAAGCTTGGCAAGAATTTTCTCCGCGGTATCTGCGGAATGATCTGTTTCTGTGGTTTGTGCCAGATTCTGGATGACCAAAACTGCTGCGAGTTCTGGAACTGTTAAATCGACAAGGGTCTCTGGGCCATTAGGAACTAATAACTTTGCACATGTTTCATCTGTGATCGGCAGGAACACAGGGGTGGATAAATCAAAATGCTCCGGTTGCATATAGCCTCGCCGTCAAAGGAAGACACATCACGTGGTCAATCCTGGCCGTGCTCTTCATCAAGTTCGAAGTCATCCAAATCCTGAGACTCAGGCCTGTCAACAAAACGCGCGACTTCATTCTGAACTTGTGAGGCGCTACGAACGTCTATTAGCCAGCCCAAACCAATTAACCTAGAACGGATTAGGTCAACAGGAACCCCTAGCTCGAGGCTGAGGTCTTTAAGAACCCTCCGCTCGGTGTGGACATTGCAAGATTGATGATCGACGTAGATGAGTCCATGCCTACGATATTTCACATCGTGATAAATGAGCAACGGCAGCAGGTATTCAGCCAACGTTCTAGCCTCCATCCATTGCTCAACTTTCGCTCCGTTCAAGTCAAGCATTACCAGCCTCGTTGCTGATATCAAGCTCGAATTGATAGTTACCCAAAGTACCAGACATGCCTCCAGGATATTTCCTGGATTCACCAGTCAGTCCAACGCAGCTCGCATCGATTTGCCGCTGCATCTCATAGACAGCCATTTCGAGCAGCTTGCGCAAGCCCTCAGGGGTGTGGGCAACAACATTTAGCTGAAGATCATAAGCACCCGCAACAGAGCGCATCGAATGCTCGGCAGGCGCTGTTCGATCCAGAGTCGAGTTTTGCTTGTACGGGTGATCGGCCTGATCGCCCGCCGCACCACTCAGGATTGCAGCGTGCTCCTCGTCCATAAGATCCAAGACCCGCGACAGCTCCAGGACCATCTCTGGATGTGACTGCATCCGGTCCTTAATCTCCAATCGGCGCTGCTGCCATTCGCGAACCTTTTCTCGGGTCACGCTGTTAGTTTCGCTCACTACTGCTACCTCTCGATGCGATGCGCAAGAATATGCCACTCATCAACTCTGAAAAATGGGTAGGGAGGATCTTCGGATGAAAGATCGTAAGCGAAAGTAACCAAGCTTCGGCAGGTGAACTGATAAAAGACAGGGTTTTTCATATACCCGCTAGAGCTAGCGAGTTAAAAGATAGGTGGTAACCCCACCAGCCACACCCCGGCACACAATGTTCCCGCTGTGGCTGCTTCCTTCCGGATCTGACCAGGTTCACGGGTAATCGTTGCGGGGGGACCGATGGGGTCACCATAACGACACTCACCTGTCGGCGAGCCGCGCCATTGTACCGGTCTTGAGCGAAGTTACAACCCGTAATGCCGGATAAAAATTCGATAGGGCTCAAGCACTTGTGTGCCGGGGGTTGAGTGGGTTGCAGCGCTCGGGATCGGGGCTTATAGTCGCGCCGTCGCTGCACATCAGCGATCGGGTGTGGAAGCCCGGCTGTTCAAAGAGTACAGAAGCTTTACCAATCATCGGGGCCTTCAGGTGTCCGATGGCTGTGTTATGGCGGCTGTGCGCTGGGGCACCTTCGGGTGCGCCGGGTTCTCTTTGACCGGTCTTCCACACCCGCGCACAGCTGCCACCCACTCATGTGGAAGTGAGTTTTTGGCAGCTCCACCTCACAAAGAGAATGCCATTAATGTTCAAGATCACTCCAAATCCCCCTGCCCCATCCGTTCCCGGAGGTGCAGCATGAATCGCTTCGTTCCGCTCAAAAGCAACAACACCGACAGCCCGGTGATGCACATCGACAGCCACGCACCACTGGATTTTCTGTTTGCCAGTGCTGACCGGCGTATTCGCATGGCGCGCTATCTGCTGGAAACGCTGGACGGTGCCGATGAGTGCGATGTGCGTTGCATCGCCAATGCCGCGCTGATGTTGCTGAGCGATGGTTGCGATGCACTCACGGTTGTCGAGAAGCAGATATTTAGCCCGCCCTCTCCATGCACTTCTGTCAGACACTGAGCCATACTGCGCACCGCCTACTTTCCTTGTCAGACGGTGCGATTTAGCAGTGATGAATACGCAAGTTGTGAGCTACGAAACGCTAAACGAAGTGCAACGCCAGCAGCTGGATGCTCTGGAGATTCTGCCGGAGCAGCTGCCGTTTTCCGGGGATATTTATTGTGCGCTGAACACGTTGCTGGTCCGCCCGAGCCCGAATATCCAGGGTGTGGCGCTGCTGATGGATGACAAGCCGGTAGGATTTTTACTGCTCAAGCGCGGGGAGTTTCTGCCGCACTGGGCGGTGGAAGGTTCAGCGACGCTGCATGCGCTGCAGATTGATCACCGGGTTCAAGGCAAAGGCCTGGGCAAATTGTTTTTACAGGGGTTGCCGGAAGTGGCGCGCGTGACGTGGCCGGATATCGGACAGCTGATGTTGTCGGTGGATGCGGATAATCTGGCGGCGCGGAATTTGTATGTCGGCCAGGGTTGGGTGGATACCGGCGAGGCGTATAAAGGTCGGATCGGGTATGAGCGGCGGTTGGTGCTGGACCTGTAGACATAGGTCACCTGTGGGAGATTCTATGTTCGCACGCAAGCCGACGTTGGACCGGCTTTAGCCGGGAAGGCTGCATTTCTGACGATGAAGATGTACTGAATGTACAGGCCCCTTCCCGGCTGAAGCCGGTCCCACGTCATCAGTGATTCCTATGGGAGCGAATTCATTCGCGAAAGCGGCGTGTCAGATATCGGTGTAATTCTGGCCGGGCCCCTTCGCGAATGAATTCGCTCACATATACCTCGCTATTCCGTAGGACCGGCTTTAGCCGGGAGGACGTCGGGACATTCGCTAAATACCCTTCGGTAGAAATACCGCTCTCCCGGCTAAAGCCGGTCCTACAAGATCATGCTTGCAGGTGAACATAGAATCTTCCACAGAGAACAGGCGTACAGCCAGTACCACTGCGCCGTCAGACCTATAGGATTTAAGAGAACCCTATAGGTCAATGAGGTTTTTAGAGCCCCAACTCAGCCACAACCGCTTCCAGGGCCTTGGCCGGGTCTGCCGCCTGACTGATCGGGCGGCCGATCACGAGGTAGTCGGAACCTGCGTCCAGCGCCTGGCGAGGGGTCAGGATGCGGCGTTGGTCGTCCTGGGCACTGCCGCTCGGGCGGATGCCCGGGGTGACCAATTGCAGCGCCGGATGCGCAGATTTCAGCGCCTGAGCTTCAAGCGCGGAACACACCAGACCGTCCATGTCAGCCTTTTCAGCCAGTGCAGCCAGACGCAGCACTTGTATCTGCGGGTCGACGTCCAGGCCGATACCGGCCAGGTCTTCGCGCTCCATGCTGGTCAGCACGGTCACGCCGATCAGCAGCGGTTGCGGGCCGGTGCGCTGGTCGAGCACTTCACGACAGGCGGCCATCATGCGCAGGCCACCCGAGCAATGCACGTTGACCATCCACACGCCCATCTCGGCTGCCGCTTTGACGGCCATGGCGGTGGTGTTGGGGATGTCGTGGAATTTGAGGTCCAGGAATACTTCAAAACCCTTGTCGCGCAGGGTTTCGACGATGTCCGAAGCGCAACTGGTAAACAGCTCTTTGCCGACTTTGACGCGGCACAGCTTGGGGTCCAGCTGATCAGCCAGTTTCAAAGCGGCGTCACGGGTCGGGAAATCCAGGGCGACGATGACAGGAGTCTGGCAGACGGACATGAGCGGGTTCTCTGGTAGGTCGAAATCGGCGCGCATTGTATCCGAACCTTACCGCAGACGGTAATCGAACCGCCCAACTGAATCGATTCTCCCCAATGAATACGCCCTAAAGCGGACATCACCCTGCACGCCCCGCACCAAAGCTGCACCCTCTTGGAGCGCGCAAACGAGAACCGTTCTGCAAACGACGCGTTTGGGACCAATACGACTATGGTTCAGTGAGTGGCATGGCGACTGCAACAGGATGTTTCGATGATTCTACAGACTTCAGGGAGCAATGCATGAACACTCAACTCAAGCCCACGCTGGGCACACTCCATTTATGGGGGATCGCGGTCGGGCTGGTGATCTCCGGTGAATACTTCGGCTGGAGTTATGGCTGGGGCGTTGCCGGGACTTTAGGCTTCCTGGTGACTTCGCTCATGGTTGCATTGATGTACACCTGCTTCATCTTCAGCTTCACCGAACTGACCACTGCCATCCCACACGCGGGCGGACCATTTGCCTACAGCCGTCGAGCTTTCGGGGAAAAAGGCGGACTGGTTGCAGGGCTCGCAACCTTGATCGAATTCGTGTTTGCGCCACCGGCGATTGCGATGGCCATTGGTGCGTATCTGAACGTGCAGTTTCCGGGGCTTGATCCGAAGCTGGCGGCAGTCGGTGCTTACATCGTGTTCATGACCCTGAATATCCTGGGTGTGAAACTGGCGGCGACCTTTGAACTGGTAGTCTGCATCCTGGCCGTGGCTGAGTTGCTGGTGTTCATGGGCGTGGTTGCTCCAGCGTTCAGCTTCAGCAATTTTGCGCTTAATGGTTGGGCCGGCTCCGACACCTTTGGTGCTCCGGCCATTGCCGGTATGTTCGCGGCCATTCCGTTCGCGATCTGGTTCTTCCTGGCCATCGAAGGCGCTGCCATGGCGGCTGAAGAAGCCAAAGACCCGAAGCGCACCATTCCAAAAGCGTATGTCAGCGGCATTCTGACCCTGGTATTTCTGGCCATGGGCGTGATGCTGTTCGCTGGCGGCGTCGGCGACTGGCGCACCCTGTCAAACATCAACGACCCGCTGCCACAGGCAATGAAAACCGTGGTCGGGGAAAACTCCAGCTGGTTGCACATGCTGGTGTGGATCGGTCTGTTCGGTCTGGTGGCGAGCTTCCACGGCATCATCATGGGGTACTCGCGGCAGTTCTTCGCCTTGGCTCGCGCCGGTTACCTGCCCTCCTCGCTGGCCAAACTGTCGCGCTTCCAGACGCCACACCGCGCCATTATTGCCGGTGGCGTCATCGGTATTGCCGCGATCTACAGCGACGGCCTGATCAACCTCGGCGGCATGAGCCTGACCGCGGCGATGATCACCATGGCAGTATTCGGTGCCATCGTGATGTACATCATGAGCATGCTCAGCCTGTTCAAACTGCGTAAAACCGAACCGTCGCTGGAGCGCACCTTCCGCGCGCCGGGCTATCCAGTCGTGCCGGGCATCGCCTTGGCGCTGGCGGTGGTATGCCTGATTGCGATGGCGTGGTTCAACGCGCTGATCGGCCTGATCTTCCTCGGTTTCATGATCGTGGGCTTCATCTATTTCAGCCTGACGGCGCAATCACGTGCTGACGCGCCAGCCGATGCGATGCTGACCGGGCTTTAAATAGCGGCACATAACAGGGCGCGGGACTAGACTTGAACCATTGAGCAGCGCTGCTGCTCAAACGGTTACATAAAAAGGAGAGCCCTATGCCCTGGTATGCCTGGTTAATTCTGCTGGTAGCAATTGGTTCGATCGTGGGCGGTTTGATGGTTTTGCGCCAGTCCGCGCAAAAGCTGCCACTGAGCGACGAGCAGCTCAAGCGTGTCCACGAGCGCAACGCCGAGATGGATGCCAAAGAGGCCAAGGATCGCTAAGACCAAAGACGGTGCCTTGAGCACCGTCTTTTCATTTAGCGTGCTACACGACTCTGCTCATCTGCCACCGCTCGGTGGCTGATCAGCGGGAGGACGGCTATTCGGTACGGCTGGAAAATCTTCAGCATCTGCCCGTTGTCCCTCAGCGCTTGCAGCAGCTGTTCGAACTGCGGGCCACTGATGGGTGCTTTGGGACGCAGCAACGCGAAATGTTTGTAAGTCTGATCGACCCGCTCCGAAACCAGCAACTGCGATGCTTCCGCTCTGTTACGCGCCATGAAATCACTCAGATACGAACGCGTCACCAGCGCAATGTCGGCACGGTCGCGCATCACCATCAGCAAGTTACTGTCGTGGGAATAGGTCAGCGTGGTCTCGAAGTGTTCGCTCAGGTATTTCGGGTCGGCGTTGAACTGCGCAAATGCATAGTGATAGCCGCTGAACAAGGCCAGACGCTTGCCATGCAAATCATCGAAATAGCTTTGGTCGCGACCTGTCACCTTGCGTGCGACAAAGATTTCCGCGTCTTCGAGTTTCATGTCGACGGCTTGGTGGGGGATCGTCTGCCAATCCCATTCAGGGTTTTCAAAGATCGCCATATCAACGCGGCCCTGCTCGAAATCACGAAAACGACGCGGAATTGAAGTCGGCACCAGCACGAACTCATAGTCATGCTGGACAGCATTCAGGGCAGCCACGAGTTCAGGCAGCAAGCCGGTGTCTGCGCCTTTTTCAGGCCGGATGGTGTAGGGCGGGAAATGCGCTGCACCGATTTTTACTACTTGCGCAGCACTCACCGGCATAACCAGCAGTGTTGCCACGGCCACTAACAAGGCTCGCGACGCTAACCGCACAGACAAAAACTCCAAGACTGCGCACCCCTGAAATTGGTCAACCCTAGGTGTTTTTTATTGTTAAAACAATGAGCAAATAGTCCAACACAGTGTTAATTATCGCTAAGTGCCATCATTAAAGCTTCATCGGCCAATTGGTCCAGCGTCATACTGCCTTCTGGCTTGAACCAGGTCGTGGTCCAGGACAGAGCGCCCATCAGAAAACGCCGGGTGACGAACACGTTGCCTTTGACCAGACCCGCCTCTTTCGCCTCGCCCAGCACTTGCAGCCACAGCTGTTCATAGCGATCACGCAACGCCAGGACGCTCGCCTGCCCTTGCGCTGACAGTGAGCGCCACTCGTAAACCAGCACGGCCATGGCCTCGCCGCTGCCCCCCATGATTGACCGCAACTCGCAGCGAATCAGCGCCAGCACGCGCTCGCGAACGGTGCTGGCCTCGGTCAACGCGGCGCGCATCAATGCAGTGTTGTAGACGATGGTTTCTTCCATCACCGCGCGCAGGATGTCGTCCTTGCTTTTGAAGTGATGGAAGATGCTGCCGGACTGAATGCCCACCGCACTGGCCAGATCACGCACAGTGGTACGTTCATAGCCCTTGTTGCGGAACAGATGCGCGGAGACCTGCAGCAACTTGCCCCGAGCACTGTGCGGATCAGTGAGTTGCCCCGCATCGATCAGTTCGTGCATGACCGATAGCGCTTGCTGCTCGTTCACGGTTTTTCCTCTACTTCAAAACGACACTCAACCATCTGAACGACTACGCGATTCGTGGGGCCGGCTTTAGCCGGGAAGGCGTTATTCTTGACGATACAGCCGTATTGGAGGTACTGGCCTCTTCCCGGCTAAAGCCGGTCCCACGACATCACGCCAATATCGAGATCACATCACACTTGGGACCCTGCGCTGGAATCTGCCCGCACGCACAGCAATCTATGCTCGCCCGCGCAACCAGGCAAGCACTCGGGCGAGAAATAAATACCGTCCCGATACGCATTGCGCGCCATCCGCTCGCGAAGGCTCATGGCACCGATTGGCGGATCAGTTGTCGATCTATGAGTCACGTCGGCCACGCTCATTGGCCGATGACGAATGTTGCTGGAAGTCACGTCGATAGACGTATGCAGTTGAATGTGGCTACGCTTGGTCTGAAATGGATCAACGACTTTGGACAGGAGCTTCAGATGCCGCACTGGTTGGTGATTGATCTGGAAGCCACGACCGAAGAAGGCGGCTGGCCGGTAGCAGAAATGGAGATCATCGAAATCGGGGCGACGCTGGTCAATCAGGACGGGCGCGAACTGGATCATTTCGAGCGTTTCGTACGCCCGGTGCGTCGGCCTCTGCTGACGAACTTCTGCAGGGAGCTGACCCACATCAGCCAAAGCAACATCGACAGCGCCGCGCCGCTGACCACCGTATGGCCCGCGTTCGAGCGCTGGATCAGCCACCATCAGGCGCGAGTCGTGGGCTGGGCGAGTTGGGGTGACTATGATCGCCAGCAGTTGGAGCAGGAATGGCGGCAGCATAACCTTACGAGTTTTCTGAGCACTGTGCCCCACGTGAACCTCAAGCAACGCTTCGCCAAGGAGCGCCAACTGCAGCGGCCCATGGGACTGAACGGGGCCCTGCAACTGGCGGGCATGCAATTCAACGGTCAGCAACACCGGGCGCTGGTTGACGCCCGGAACACCGCTCGCCTGCTGCCGTTGATTCTTCCCAATTGATTGGCACTCGCGTTCTAAAGCGAGTGACGGGTTGAATAGGCTTCGGCATACTGGCCGCCCAATTTTCTAGCCCTTATCGAGGAATCGCCATGTTCAAAGTCAACGAGTACTTCGACGGCACCGTTAAATCCATTGCCTTCGCTCAAGCTGAAGGGCAAGCCACGATTGGCGTGATGGCCGCGGGTGAATACGAGTTCGGTACTGCGCAGCGGGAAATCATGCACGTCATTTCCGGCAGCCTGAGCGTGAAACTGCCAGACAGCACCGACTGGGAAACCTTCGCCACCGGCAGCCAGTTCAACGTCCCTGCCAATAGCAAGTTCCAGCTGAAAGTGGCTGTGGATACTGCTTACCTTTGTGAATACCGCTAAGGCCAGACCAATGCGGCAGCTGTAAGAGGCAATTTGGAGCTGACGCGGTTATTCAAGCACACCGTCTCGCGAACAAGTTCGCTCCTACCGGGCAGCGCGGAGCCTCAGGTTCACCGCGTTCGAAGGTAGGAGGCAACTTGTTGCCGAGAGGGCCTGACGCGGTTATTCAGGCACATCGCCTCGCGAACAAGTTCGCTCCTACCGGGCAGCGCGGAGCCTCAGGTTCACCGCGTTCGAAGGTAGGAGGCAACTTGTTGCCGAGAGGGCCTGACGCGGTTATTCAGGCACACCGCCTCGCGAACAAGTTCGCTCCTACCGGGCCGCGGAGCCTCAGGTTCACCGCGTTCGAAGGTAGGAGGCAACTTGTTGCCGAGAGGGCCTGACGCGGTTATTCAGGCACACCACCTCGCGAACAAGTTCGCTCCTACCGGGCAGCGCGGAGGCTCAGGTTCACCGCGTTCAAAGGTAGGAGGCAACTTGTTGCCGAGAGGGGCTGACGCGGTTACTCAGGCACACCGCCTCGCGAACAAGTTCGCTCCTAGCGGGCCGCGGAGGCTCAGGCTTTCCGCGTTCGAAGGTAGGAGGCAACTTGTTGCCGAGAGGGCCTGACGCGGTTACTCAGGCACACCGCCTCGCGAACAAGTTCGCTCCTACCGGGCAGCGCGGAGGCTCAGGTTCACCGCGTTCAAAGGTAGGAGCCAACTTGTTGGCGAGAGGGGCTGACGCGGATATTCAGGCACACCGCCTCGCGAACAAGTTCGCTCCTACCCGGCCGCAGAGGGCCAGGCTTGCCGCGTTCAAAGGTAGGAGGCAACTTGTTGCCTAGAAGGCCTGACGCGGTTATTCAGGCACACCACCTCGCGAACAAGTTCGCTCCTACCGGGCCGCGGAGCCTCAGGTTCACCGTGTTCAAAGGTAGGAGGCAACTTGTTGCCGAGAGGGCCTGACGCGGTTATTCAGGCACACCGCCTCGCGAACAAGTTCGCTCCTACCCGGGCAGCGCGGAGCCTCAGGTTCACCGCGTTCGAAGGTAGGAGGCAACTTGTTGCCGAGAGGGCCTGACGCGGATATTCAGGCACACCGCCTCGCGAACAAGTTCGCTCCTACCCGGCCGCGGAGGCTCAGGCTTGCCGCGCTCGAAGGTAGGAGGCAACTTGTTGCCGAGAGAGCCTGACGCGGTTATTCAGGCACACCGCCCTCGCGAACAAGTTCGCTCCTGCAGTTCGTCTCGGGTCAACGTCAAACCACCTCCTCTCCCCGCGCATTGAACTGCAATGCCGCCAACCTTGCATACAGCGGATTGCTGACAATCAATTGCTGATGCGTGCCTACGGCGACCAGTTTTCCTTGATCGATAACGGCAATCCGGTCGGCGTTTTGCACCGTGGCCAGTCGATGGGCAATGACCAATGTCGTGCGGCCTTTCATCAAACCCGGTAACGCTTCCTGAATCAGGTGTTCACTCTGGGCATCCAGCGCGCTGGTTGCTTCGTCCAGCAGCAGAATCGGAGCGTCCACCAGCAATGCCCGAGCGATGGCCAGGCGTTGACGCTGCCCACCCGACAAACCAAGCCCGCCATCACCCAGATGGGTCTGGTATCCGTTGGCCATTTGCAGGATGAACTCATGGGCGTGGGCGATACGCGCAGCTGCTTCAACCTGTTCTGTGCTGGCGCTGGCATTGCCATAACGAATATTGTCTTCAACGCTGCCGAAAAACAGCGCGGGTGTCTGCGAGACCAGCGCAAAGTGACGGCGCAAGTCTTGCGGATCGAGCTGCGTAATCGGCAACCCTTCGACAAGAATCCGCCCCGACTGCGGATCGTAGAAACGCAGCAGCAAATCAAACAATGTCGATTTACCCGCCCCTGAAGGACCAACCAACGCAAGGGTTTCACCCGGTTCAATGGTCAGGGTCAGGTTATCCACGGCCTTGTGCTCAGGGCGTGACGGATAGCTGAAGCTCACGGCCTCCAATTCCAGACGACCGCTGATCCGCTCCGGCAATTGCAACAGATCGCTGCTCGGCGGTGTGATTTCGCTTTTGGCCCGCAGCAGTTCGGAAATTCGCTCGGCCGCCCCCGCCGCCCGTTGCAACTCGCCAATCACCTCACTCAGGGTGCCGAAGGCGCTGCCGACGATCAGTGCGTAAAACACGAACGCAGCCAGTTCACCGCTGGAAATGGTGCCCTCGATGACATCCATGCCGCCGACCCACAACATCACGGCCACCGCCCCCAGCACCAGGATGATCACCAGCGTGATCAGCCACGAGCGTTGCAGGATGCGCTTGCGAGCGGTCTGGAAAGCATCCTCGGCAGTCTTCGCGAAACGCGCCCTGTCCTGCTGCTGATGGTTGTAGGCCTGAACCGTCTTGATCTGCCCCAGCGCTTCGGACACGTAACTGCCGACGTCGGCGACACGATCCTGGCTTTCCCGGGACAGGCTGCGCACGCGGCGGCCAAAGATCAGGATCGGCGCCACCACCAGCGGCAGTGCTACGACGACAATGCTGGTGAGTTTCGGGTTGGTGATGAACAACAGAATAATCCCGCCAATCACCATCAAGGCATTGCGCAGGAACATCGACAGCGACGAACCGATTACCGATTGCAGCAATGTGGTATCGGCGGTCAGGCGTGACTGGATTTCGGAACTGCGATTATTTTCGTAGAAACCCGGATGCAGATTGATCAGGTGATCAAAGACCTTCTTGCGCAAGTCCGCCACGACTCGTTCACCAATCCAGGACACCAGATAGAAACGGACAAAGGTGCCAGCCGCCAGGCCCATGACCAGCAGCATGAACAGGCCGATGGATTGATTGAGCAGGTGCGGTGAGCGCGTGACGAACCCCTGATCCACCAGCATTTTGATTCCCTGCCCGATCGACAGGGTGATCCCGGCCGTGACGATGAGCGCGATCAGCGCGCCAACCGTTTGCCAGCGATAAGGAGCCATGAACTGCGCCGCCAGGCGAATGGCCTGACGCTGACGACTGGAAAGCAATGAAGCCATGAAAGCTGGACCCGCATGAAAGGCTGAAGCCAGAGCCTACACCGGTCCGACGGGCATTTCTCTGCTATTACCACCCGGCAGGTGCTGATGAACTATGGCGATTAGCCTTAGTCGCATCGTTATGACCGTCATGACCCATTGCTAGACAGGATTGATCTAAGCGAACGCTGGCGGTTATGTGCAGTTTCTGGTGGACTTGACGCGCGTTTGATGTGCCTAGGGATGTCACGGCAGAGTCATTGAACGCGGTTAGTCTAAGCACAACACCTGATGAAGGAGACAGGCCATGAGCTTGCAAGCAAACAGCAATGAAGTGCCAGTCGTACGAGCCAACCCGCAGCTGCCCGTGGGCGGCGCAATCCTGGACAAGGACGGGCGCGAAGTCGTGATCACTGAAGAGATGGTTCAGGCCGCTTGTCAGGAATGCGACAAAAACTGGGTTACACCTGAAAAACAAGATTGAGCAACGCCCCAACATTTAGAACCCGACGTCCGCGTCGGGTTTTTTCTGTCCGGAATTTGATCTGGCAGGCTCAGGCTGCCGGGACAACCACAGCGCCCAGCGCCGTCACCAACGCCTGCAACGCAGCCGATTGGCCATTGATTTTCACATTTAAACCTTCGATCTCGCGACGCGGCGGATAGTTTTTGCGCAGCAGATCGAACGCTACAGGCTGGCTTACCGAGCCCACCAGGCTCCGGCGAAAATCGGCGTCATCACGACGCGGGTCGTAAACGCCACGGCACAGCGTGTTCAGCGCCCAGACCGGATCGGTGCGCTCATCCAAGGTGACTTCCGCGAGCCAAGGCCGGGGCAACAGATCGGCAAGACTGATCTGCGCTTCCTGCCCAAGAAACCCACACAAGGCTTGATAAATCTGCGCAGTGCCTCGCTGCCGCCCGTCGAGGCTGTAACCCGCAATATGTGGCGTACCGATCACGCACAGGTCGGCCAGTTCGGTATTCACGTTGGGCTCGCCTTCCCAGACATCCAGCACGGCTTGCAGGTCTTCGCGCTCCAGCATCGTGTCATGCAAGGCCCCGTTATCAACCACTGCGCCACGGCTGGCGTTGATCAGCCAACTGCCGTGCCTGAGTTGCTGCAAACGTGACTGATCCAGCAGATGCCAGGTCGGATGTTCGCCCCCCTTGTCCAGCGGGGTGTGCAAGCTGATCACGTCACAGCGCTGCAGGATTTCCTCAAGGCTGACGAAGTCACCGCCTTCAACGGCTTGCCGGGGAGGATCGCAGACCAGCACATTCCAGCCCAGTGCCTTCAGCACCTTGATCAACCGCACGCCCACCTGCCCCGCGCCGACTACGCCATAGGTGCGCTGCGCCAGATCCACGCCTTCGATTTCCGCCAAAGTCAGCAGACTGCCGAGGACATAATCCACGACGCCACGGGCATTACAGCCCGGCGCGCTGGACCACTGAATACCCGCCTGCTGGAAGTAATCCAGATCAAGGTGATCGGTGCCAATGGTGCAGGTGCCAACAAAACGGACCGGACTGCCTTCGAGCAATTCGCGGGTCACCGGCGTTACCGAGCGCACCAACAGAATGTCCGCTTCCGCCACAGCAGCCCGGTCAATGGAACGGCCGGGCAAATGCTGGATCTCGCCAAAACCGGCAAAGAAGGCGTCGAGCAACGGAATATTTTCGTCAGCAACAATTCGCATGGTGTACTCCCAGAGGTCGGCGGCAGTGTAGGCATTGATCGTTGCGGATAGGAAGGTGTGTTCGAGCTGGCTGACTCTCAAGCAGGAGATCCTCTGCCTGCAGCCTTTTCAGCAGCGCTTCATTTGTCGTGGGACCGGCTTTAGCCGGGAAGGCGGCATATCTGACAGCACAAATATGTCGGCTGTACTGGCCCCTTCCCGGCTAAAGCCGGTCCCACGTCAGAAATACTCCGGACCGATCAATCCAGCTTCTTGCGAATCCAGTACAGGAAGGTGCCATCCGCAGCCTCTTGATCCACTAGGTCATGGCCCAGGAAAACACAGAACTTGGGGATGTCGCGGCGCGTGGACGGGTCGGTGGCGATGACCTTGAGCAGGCCGCCAGCAGGCAGGTCGCGGACTTTCTGATGCAGCATCATCACTGGCTCAGGGCAATTGAGGCCGGTGGCGTCGAGAATGGCGTCGACGGGCTGACTTTGGATGGGTTCAGACATAAGCACTCCAGAAACTGGCGGGCATTATCCCGCGTATCCGGACAGGTCGCTAGCTGCCAAACGCATCCTTCAGGAAACCCGGTGCAATGTAGCGTTCGTAGTGCGCTTCGGACAGCAGGAAAAATTCCCGATCAATGGCATCGCGCAAGTCAGGCAAAGCCCAGTCGCGGAACTCCGGCATCAGCACCATACCGTACGCTTCAATATTGGTAATGACCCGCGCGCCCCGTGCAATCAGCTGGTAAGCCCAGCAATACTCTGACTGGGCAGGCACGAAGCGGATTTTGCGCAGTTCCAGTTGCGCACGCAGTTTGCCCGCATCAAATACTTCCAGCTTGGCGGTCATCACCTGAACCAGCAGTTGTTCGAGCCGCAGCCACACTGCCCGCTTCTGGTCTTCGTCGTAACCGTTCCAGTGGATCACTTCATGGTGGAAACGCTTGCAGCCACGGCACACCAGGTCCCCGTAAACAGTGGAACAAAGGCCGACACAGGGCGTTTTGATGATTTGATTGGGCATGGCAGGCAGGGCAACGACAGGCGAGAACGAGCCCGCATATTAGCCCTTTGTCTAACAACGATCACCCCCGAACGTGTAGGGCTAACTTACCTTTACAGAAGATTTGCCGTAGAATCAGCGAGCCTTTTAAGGCGCCAATGTCCGTTGGAAGCTGTTTTCAAAGCGTCACGAGCACAGTCAAAGTAACCCAGCAGTCCGGTGTTGACGCAGGATTCAAGCCCTCGTCAACACTCATCAGCCGTCCTGCAGGCGTAAAACTTTGAAAACAGCTTCTGTAAGGAATTGCCGAAAACCCTGGCCAAGGAACTCAAAAAGTTTCGTCGTGCAGGTTTTTCGGGCAATTCCTGGATGAGCGTCCCGGACACCCATTTGGGACCACTGATGAGGGTAATACTGTGCTTGAAGCCTACCGTAAACACATCGAAGAGCGTGCCGCCCAGGGTATCGTGCCCCAGCCGCTTAACGCCGAACAAACTGCCGGCTTGATCGAACTGCTGAAGAATCCCCCGGCTGGTGAAGAAACTTTCCTTGTCGACCTGATCACCAATCGTATTCCGCCTGGCGTTGACGAAGCTGCCTACGTCAAAGCCGGTTTCCTGTCTGCCCTGGCCAAGGGCGAAGCCACTTCTCCCCTGATCGACAAGAAGCGCGCCGTTGAACTGCTCGGCACCATGCAGGGCGGTTACAACATCGTCACGCTGGTTGACCTGCTGGATGACGCAGAGCTGGCCCCGGTGGCCGCTCAGGAACTCAAGCACACGCTGCTGATGTTCGATGCCTTCCACGACGTGGCCGAAAAAGCCAAAAACGGCAACACTCACGCCAAGGCTGTCATGCAGTCCTGGGCTGACGGCGAATGGTTCAAGAAGCGCCCGACGCTGGCAGACAAAATCAGCCTGCGTGTGTTCAAGGTGACTGGCGAAACCAACACCGACGACCTCTCCCCGGCGCCTGACGCCTGGTCGCGTCCTGATATCCCGCTGCACGCCCTGGCCATGCTGAAAATGGCCCGTGAAGGCATCGTGCCGGACGTACAAGGCTCCATCGGTCCGATGAAGCAGATCGAAGAAATGCGCGGTCAGGGTTTCCCGATTGCCTATGTTGGCGACGTGGTCGGCACCGGTTCTTCGCGTAAATCTGCCACCAACTCGGTGCTGTGGTTCTTCGGCGACGACGTTCCTTACGTGCCGAACAAGCGCGCTGGCGGTTTCTGCTTCGGCAGCAAAATCGCTCCGATCTTCTACAACACCATGGAAGATGCCGGCGCACTGCCAATCGAATTCGACGTCAGCAACATGAACATGGGCGATGTGATCGACCTGTATCCGCATGCTGGCAAAGTCTGCAAACACGGCACTGACGAAGTCCTGACCACCTTCGAAATGAAGACGCCGGTTCTGTTGGACGAAGTGCGTGCTGGCGGTCGTATCCCGCTGATCATCGGCCGTGGCCTGACTGACAAGGCTCGCGCCGAACTGGGCCTGGGCCCTACCGACCTGTTCAAACTGCCGGAAGCACCAGTCGACACTGGCAAAGGCTACACCCTGGCGCAGAAGATGGTCGGCAAGGCGTGCGGCTTGCCAGAAGGCAAAGGTGTTCGTCCTGGCACCTACTGCGAACCGAAGATGACCACCGTGGGTTCGCAAGACACCACGGGCCCGATGACCCGCGACGAGCTGAAAGACCTGGCGTGCCTGGGCTTCTCCGCTGACCTGGTCATGCAGTCCTTCTGCCACACCGCTGCTTATCCGAAGCCGATCGACGTCACTACGCACCACACGCTGCCTGACTTCATCATGACCCGTGGCGGCGTTTCCCTGCGTCCGGGCGACGGCATCATCCACAGCTGGCTGAACCGTATGCTGCTGCCGGATACCGTCGGTACCGGTGGTGACTCCCACACCCGTTTCCCGATGGGCATCTCGTTCCCGGCCGGTTCCGGTCTGGTTGCGTTTGCTGCAGCCACCGGCGTTATGCCACTGGACATGCCGGAATCGATTCTGGTGCGCTTCAAAGGCAAGATGAAGCCTGGCATCACCCTGCGCGATCTGGTTCACGCCATTCCTTACTTCGCTATTCAGTCGGGCTTGCTGACTGTTGAGAAGAAAGGCAAGAAGAACGCCTTCTCCGGCCGCATCCTGGAGATCGAAGGCCTTGATGACCTGAGCATCGAACAGGCTTTCGAACTGTCCGACGCCTCGGCCGAACGCTCTGCCGCCGGTTGCACCATCAAGCTGTCGAAAGAGTCGATCACCGAGTACCTGAACTCCAACATCACCCTGCTGCGCTGGATGATCGGCGAAGGTTACGGCGATGTTCGTACGCTGGAACGTCGTGCTCAAGCGATGGAAGCCTGGGTTGCCAATCCTGAGCTGATGGTTGCCGATGCTGACGCGGAATACGCTGAAATCATCGAAATCGACCTGAACGACATCAACGAGCCAGTGCTCTGCGCACCGAACGATCCGGACGACGCCCGTCTGCTGTCCAGCGTTGCTGGCGAGAAGATCGACGAAGTGTTCATCGGTTCATGCATGACCAACATCGGCCACTTCCGCGCTGCGGGCAAGTTGCTGGACAAGGTCAAGGGTCAGTTGCCAACGCGTCTGTGGCTGTCGCCGCCGACCAAGATGGATGCTCACCAGCTGACGGAAGAAGGCTACTACGGCATCTACGGCAAAGCTGGCGCGCGCATGGAAATGCCAGGCTGCTCGCTGTGCATGGGTAACCAGGCACGTGTAGAGCCGAACTCGACGGTTGTGTCGACGTCGACCCGTAACTTCCCGAACCGTCTGGGCGACGGCGCGAATGTCTACCTGGCCTCGGCCGAGCTGGCTTCCGTTGCTTCGATCCTGGGTCGCCTGCCGACCGTCGAGGAGTACATGGAATACGCGAAACAGATCGATACCATGGCAGCGGACGTATACCGCTACCTGAGCTTCGACCAGATCGCCGAGTTCCGTGAAGTCGCCGCGAACGCCAAGATCCCGGTTGTTCAAGCGTAAAAGCGAAACACAGCGTTAAGAGAACCCCGTCCATGTGACGGGGTTTTTTATTGGCTTCAAACCATCCTGACGTGGGACCGGCTTTAGCCGGGAAAGCGATGTTTCTGACGTCCAATTTTCAGTGACTGTACCGACCTCTTCCCGGCTAAAGCCGGTCCCACGACATCGCGCCAATATGTGCGATCGCGTTTCTCCTGTGGCACAGCGCCCATAAAAAACCCCACATCTCACGATGCAGGGCTTCTCGTTACAACCGAACTAAACCATCAAACCGCGAGGGTCTGTCCGCTCATGGCCAGGTCCAGCAACTCACGGTTGGCCACGGCGTACATCGCGTAGTCCGTGCCGCTTGCTGCGCGGATGTCCACCAGCATGGCGCGCCAGCGGTCGACCATGGCGCTGTGCTGTTCAAGCCACAGGTTCAGGCGTTCCTCGATATCCGCAGGGCCATCGGCCATTTGCAGAACCGAGATGGTGATCGCCCGTTGCTGCCAGTCGATGTCATCTCGGAACGCTTCACGGGCCAGGGCTTGCCAGTTGTTTTCCACCGGCAGGCTGCTGATCTGTTGCAGGTACCAGGTCACGTCCAGCGCGCTGCCCACGGCGAAGTAAGCCTTGGCCACGTCGGCAGCGTTCTGCCCGGTGACGTCAGACGCTTCGATGATCGGCAGCAACGTGTACAGGTGGCTGGTGCCTGCGACCATGCGTGCCAGTAATTCCGGCACGCCGGCTTCGACATAGGCCTGATAGCGGGTCTGCCAGACTTCGCGAGTCGGGCCTTCCAGCAGTTCGTCGAGTTTCAGACCCAGCGCAGCGAGGTGCGGACCGAAGTGCGCAACATCACGGGCGGCGTCCAGCTCGTTACGACGGCTGCGCAGGAACCAGCGCGTCGCGCGGCGGCCCAGACGCATCAACTCGTCCATCAATGCCAGCTGAATCTCGGCAGGCACCTTGTAGTCCAGCGCCTCGATCTGACGGAACCAGTGCGGGAGGTGGAAGATATCACGCACGATCACGTAAGCGCCCGCCACGTTGGCCGCACTCATGCCGGTGGACTCTTTGAGTCGCTGCACGAAGGTGATGCCCATGTGGTTGACCAGATCGTTGGCGATCTGGGTGCTGACGATTTCGCGCTTGAGACGATGCTGACGCATGGCGCCGGAGTATTTGGCACCCAACGACGGCGGGAACGCGGTTTCCATGTCGCGCGCCAGATAGTCATCATCCGGTACACGGGATTCCAGCAGCGCTTCGTTCAGATCGATCTTGCTGTAGGAGATCAATACCGACAGCTCCGGACGCGTCAGGCCATGACCGGCCGCCACGCGCTCGCTGATCTGCTCTTCAGCAGGCAGGAACTCAATGGCGCGGTCCAGCTTGCCACGGGCTTCCAGATCCGCCATCAGGCGTTTGTACTCGGCAATCCGCTCGTAAGCACGACGCGTCGCCAGGGACAGGGCCTGGGTCTGCTTGTAGTTGTTACCCAGCACCAGATTGCCGACTTCGTCGGTCATGCTTTCCAGCAGCTGATTACGCTGCTTTTCAGTCATGTCACCGGCCTGCACCACTTCGTTGAGCAGGATCTTGATGTTCACTTCGTGGTCGGAGCAATCCACGCCAGCCGCGTTGTCGATGAAGTCCGTGTTGGAACTGCCACCATTGAGCGCGAACTCGACACGGCCCAGTTGGGTCATGCCCAGGTTACCGCCCTCGCCCACCACCTTGCAGCGCAGCTCGTCACCGTTGACCCGGTGCGCGTCGTTGGCCTTGTCGCCCACATCGGCGTGACTTTCTTCGCTGGACTTGACGTAAGTACCGATGCCGCCGTTCCACAACAGATCAACCGGCGCCTTGAGCAGCGCGTTCAGCAGTTCGGTCGGGGTCAGCTTGTCAGCCTTGATGTCGAAGCGTTCTTTCATTTGCGGCGTGATGGCGATGCTTTTCGCACTGCGCGGGAAGATTCCGCCGCCTGCCGACATGATGCTGGTGTCGTAATCGGTCCAGGCCGAACGCGGCAGGTCGTACAGACGCTTGCGCTCGATGAAGCTGCTGGCCGGGTCCGGGTTTGGATCAATGAAGATGTGGAGGTGGTTGAATGCGGCCACCAGTTGCAGCTTGTCGGACATCAGCAAGCCATTGCCGAAAACGTCACCAGCCATGTCACCGATGCCGATGACGCTGATGCTGTCCTGCTGAACATTGATGTCGCGCTCACGGAAGTGACGCTGTACACCGACCCATGCGCCCTTGGCGGTAATGCCCATTTTCTTGTGGTCATAACCGGCAGAACCACCGGAAGCAAACGCGTCCCCCAGCCAGAAGCCGTAATCGATGGCGATGCCGTTGGCGATGTCGGAGAAGGTCGCAGTGCCTTTATCCGCCGCGACCACCAGGTACGGATCATCGTCGTCATGACGCACGACGTTGGCTGGCGGAACCAGCCCGCCCTCTTTCAGGTTGTCAGTGATGTCCAGCAAGCCGGAAATGAAGATGCGATAGCAGGCGATACCTTCGGCCTGAATGTCATCACGGCTGCCACCCAACGGCAGGCGACGCGGCAGGAATCCGCCTTTGGCCCCCACTGGCACGATCACCGAGTTCTTCACGTGCTGGGCTTTCACCAGACCGAGGACTTCAGTACGGAAGTCTTCTTCGCGATCCGACCAGCGCAGGCCGCCACGGGCCACGTTACCGAAGCGCAGATGCACGCCTTCGACACGCGGCGAGTAGACGAAGATTTCAAACTTGGGCACCGGCTTTGGCAGCTCGGGAATCAGACGCGGGTTGAACTTGAAGCTGAAGTAGCTCTTGTTCTGACCGCTGGCATCAGGCTGATAGAAGTTGGTGCGCTGGGTGGCTTTGATCAGGTCCAGGTAACGACGCAGGATGCGGTCTTCGTTGAGTACCTGAACATTGTCCAGCGCGGAAAGAATCGCCTGCTCCAGACGCAATTGCTTGTCGTCCAGATCATCAGTGGTCAGTTTGCGCGCCAGATAGAAGCGGGTTTTGAACAACCGGGTCAGCTCACGGGCAATGTCCGTGTGGTTGTTCAGGGTGCTGGCGATGTAACCAAGGTCGAAGCCCAGACGAATCTGTTTCAGGTAACGGGCGTAGGCACGCAGCAGTGCCACATCGCGCCACGGCAGACCGGCAGTCAGAACAAGACGGTTGAACGCGTCGTTCTCGGCATCGCCGCGCACGATGTGGACGAACGCATCCTGCAGAGTGTCGTTGAGTTGCTGGATGTCGATTTCCAGGCCTTCAGCCGCCGTGAACGCGAAGTCGTGAATCCAGAACTCGCGGCCGTTGGTGTGGCGCAGGCGATACGGGAATTCACCCAGTACACGCAGGCCAAGGTTTTCCAGAATCGGCAGTACGTCGGACAGGGCCAGCGGCGTATCGGCGTGGTACAGCTTGCAATGCAGCTGCGCCTTGTCGCCGGACAGCGGCTGATAGAAGCTCATCACCAGTGGTTTGGCTTCGCTCAGATTGAGCAGGTGCTGCATGTCGACCACAGCCGAATGCGCAGCGAAACGCTCGCGATAACCCGCCGGGAAGCCTTTCGGGAAATCCGCCAGCACATTGGTGCCATGGGCTTCGCCGAAGCTCTCCACCACGAGACTGGCGTAATCGTCTTTCCACGAACGGCAAGCCTGAATCACTTCGTTTTCAAGCTGGACCGGGTCAATGTTCAGATTAACCTTCGGGTCCACCCGCAGAATCAACTGAACGCGAGCCAGAACCGACTCGGAGAAGAAAGTCCAGAACTCGCAGTCACTGGCCTTGAGACGCTCCATCAGGACTTGCTGGATCTTCTGGCGGACTTCTGTGGAATAGATGTCACGCGGCACGTAGGCCAGGCAATAGCAGAAACGACCGTAAGGGTCTTTGCGCAGGAACACGCGAATCTTGTTGCGCTCCTGGATCTGCACGATGGACATCACGGTGTTGAACAGCTCGTCCACCGGGGTCTGGAACAGGTCGTCGCGAGGCAATACTTCGACGACTTGCGCCAGCTCTTTACCCAGGTGAGCCTTGGGATGGAAGCCGGAGCGGTGCTCGATCTCAGCCACCTTGCGACGGATGTACGGAATCTCGCGAACGCTTTCGCCATACACCGAGGAGGTGTAGAGGCCCATGAAGCGACATTCCTTGATGACCTTGCCCGAGGCGTCGATCTGGCGGATCGACACATAATCAGGATACGCCGGGCGATGTACACGACTCGGGTGCGCGGCCTTGGCGAACGACAGCAGCATCGGCTCGTGCAGGTAGCTCACGGCGTAATCTTCGATGTGCAGGTCTTCGTGAGTCAGGCCAGCACGCAGACGCTTGGTCAGGCCGAGGAAAGACGATTCGTCGTACACCAACTGGCCGCCATCGCCTTCGTTGCTGACTTGAAACTCTTCGTAACCCAGGAAGGTGAAATGGTTATCCACCAGCCAATGCAGGAACGCCTTGACCTCGGACTTCTCGCCCTCATCGACGGCGTACTGCACAGAATCGATGCCTGCCAGCAGCTCATTCAGCTTGGCCTTCATCGGTTCGAAATCTTCTACGGCAACCCGTACTTCGCCGAGCACTTGCTCCAGCTCACGGGCCAGCACATTCAACTCGCTGGCGTTGGCACAGCGGTCGATTTCCAGGTACATCAGGGATTCTTGCAGCACGTCTTCGCCGCTGGTGCCTTTAGGCAGCAATTCCAGCAGTTCGCCCTTGCTGTCGCGACGCACGCTCAACACGGTGGTTTGGAGCGTATGGATACTGTAACCGCGACGGTTCAGCTCGGTGCGCACCGAGTCCACCAGAAAGGGTAGATCGTGGTGCAATACTTCAACGGCGGTGTGCGTGGATTGCCAGCCGTGACGTTCGTAATCGGGGTTGTAAACGCGGACCTGCGGGGTGGCATGTTCAAAACGTTCAAGCAGACGCCAGGCTGACAAGGTGCAGCCCGCCAGATCGGACAACCGACGCTGGGTGAGTTCGTCGAGGGAAATGATGCCAAAAAATTGCTCGGCGAACAGCGCCACTTGTGGCAGTGCCTGTTCACTGATGTGCTGCGCCAGTGCTGCTTGCAGTTGATGCTGAAAGTCAGACTTGCTGGCTGCGGTGAAGAACGCCATCTGAGGTACTCCGCTTGTGCTTTTTTAGAAGGAAGCTTGAAGGAAGTGTTGCCTGCACATGCTGTGCCTGGATGAAACGGCAGAGGCACAGCATAAGCCAAAGAACTAACGCTTGCCGCGAACGACTCGTCACATTTGCTTTCTGTAGCCGGTGCCGGAAAAAACAACACGCAGGGTAGGATTTCTCCTCTACCGTTCATCCGCCACCCAGCTTAACGAGAGCTGACAGGCAGTTACTTGTCGTGCTGCGACATATTCGGTCATCTGGTTGCAAGAAACTCTTGGGCATTGCTTGCCAATCGCTGGCAAAATTGCTTCTTGCCCGCTTTTAAGCCAGGAACGTTCATGCAAATCAAGACTGCCAGCTTTATCGTCAATCCCTGTGATGACGAGTACGACGACATGGCGCTGCTGTGCTGCCACGGTGAAACCGGCGATCTGTTTTCGCTGACGCGCTTCCCGGACGAGCAGGAAGTCGAGATCACCGTACGCGATGACAAGGTGCTTGCGGTTTCGCAGCTCAAGGTGACGCTCAGTGCCGAGCGTCTGCTGATTGAGCTTGATCCGGCGGATGGCAAGGCGCTGGATGGGCATCATCTGTATGAAATCAGCCATGGCATGGCGGCGGATGAGCTGAAGGAGGTTGAAGAGACGCTGGTGATTATTCTTGAGGGTGTTGGGGTTTATGTGAGTGAGCTGGCGGGTGCTTGATGATTGGGCGTACATATCCATTTTTGCGATGACGGCTTACATCGGTTGCGCTTTTACAGCGCCTCACTTTTGAACATCCGGAAGCCGGCCCAGACAAAAGTAAGCAAAACGCTCTTGCCCCACCACTGGGTCCCTCGCTGTCGCTCGGCATACCCGTAATCCGACATTACTGCGTGGGGCCGCCGCCACCGGCCATCCATGGCCTGAGGCGGCTAAACCGGCATCCCTGCCGCCCCTTCCTTTAACAAGAGCCCCCACACAGCAAGGTCGAATTCCGGCCGGCGTGGTTTAACGGGGCTCTTGAGATCAAAATCAAAAGCAGATCAAAAGCAGAGCGAAAACTGCAGTAGCGCTTCGGACCGGTAGGAGCGAACTTGTTCGCGAGACGCCAGCACAGCCAAAACAGGCATCGTCTGACACACCGCCTCGCAGCCTTCGGCAGCTCCTACAGAATGTCGGCAAACCCAAGAAAACAGGTCGGCTTTCAGGCCGCCGCGCTTTTGATTTTGATCTGAGGCG
>NZ_JACONW010000069.1 GCF_014357575.1 Pseudomonas folii
GTCTTCTGATACCGCGTCAGCTTGTCCGCCAGCATCGGCGGTAAATCTGTTGTGGGCGTAAACCCTGATCGCTCGTAAAACCTCTTCAGGTCCGGATGGCAAAACAGCCAGACCGGCCCGTTCAGCGCCTCCAGCGATTTGGCGATCAAGGTTTTTGCAATCGCCTGCCCTCGCCACTGCGGCGCAACGAACAGTCCAGTCAACCAATGTCCTTCAGCCACCTTAGTAAGACTCAGTGCGCCGATGATTTCCGGCTGCCGTGCCACCCACATCTGTGCCGCACTGGACGAACGCATTGGCGAGCGATGGGCGCGGTAGAACTTGTCCAGCAGGGGCTGGCAAAGCGTCGGCAACGGGCAGAATTCAATCTCGGACATGGGGCAGGGCGCACTTCAGAGGGGCGGCAGGAATGGCCGGGTATCATAGCGTCGAATGGGTGTATAACAGAGGTCAGATCCTTGACCCTGGAGCACGCATCATGAGCAAAGGTATGGATTCAAAGAAAGCCGCGAAGAAAAAGCCCGCCAAGACCGCCGACGAGAAACGTGCCGACAAAAAAGCCAAGAAATCCGATACCGGGCTTTTTGGGCATTGATCCCGAGCGGCTGTAGATGACCATTGGTGCGGAGCTGAAAAAACCTGTGGGAGCGGTGCTTGCCCGCGATAAGAACAACACGGTCCAAAGTAAATTGCGTCCAGCCTTATCGCGGGCAAGCACCGCTCCCACAGGAATGCGTTCCACTTAAGCATTTGTGGTGTTTGCGACGCGTCCCCGGTTGCTCATAAACCATTGTTTACTCGCTTCCTGCGCACGCTCCGCATTTTTCATCTATGGTTGGCTCAACCGTTTTGACCGGATTTACCATGATTCAGGGTTTCGCCGAATTATCGATGTACACCGCACCAGAGCGCGTTGCGCAGGCCAGTGAGGCTTGGCTGGCACGGATCTTCGAAGTGCTCGGCGCGCAGCGTTTGCACAGCGCGCTCGATCTGCCAGAGCTCTGGCTATCCAATCAGTTACTGCTCGCACAGACCTGCGGTTATCCGTTGATGACACTGTTGCGCGGCAAGGTTCGGCTGATCGGGCGGCCTGTCTATGACTTGCCCAACAGCGCCGATGGCCTGCATTGCAGCCTGCTCCTGGTGCGGGCCGATGACCCTCGACGCTCGCTCGAGGACTTTCTCGGCAGCCACGGCCTCGTCAACAGTGAAGACTCCAACTCAGGCATGAACCTGTTGCGGCACACCCTTGCACCGCTCCAGCAAAACGGGCGGTTTTTCTCGCAAGTGTCCCTTACCGGTGGCCATCGCCACAGCCTGCGCTGGCTCAAGGAGCGGCGGGGTGATATTGCCGCCATCGACAGCGTGACCTTTGACTATCTGGCCCGTGATGCCAGCGAAGAAGTCAGTGGCTTGCGTATCCTGACGCGCACTGCACATGGCCCATGCCTGCCCTTCATCACGGCGTTGAGCGTTGATGTCGCTCAGGCCGAAGTCATCCGTCACGCCATGAATCAGGCCTTGTCGGACTTGCCGGATGTCGCACAGGCGCTGGCGATCAGTCAGGTATTGGCAGCCCATGAAGATGATTATCAGATATTGCTCGACTATGAACGTCAGGCGGGCGAGCAAGGGCTGCCTTCATTAACTTTTTAAGGTAGGAGGCAACTTGTTGACGAGAGGCGCTGACGCGATTCTTCCAGCGCGCCGTCTCGCGAACAAGGAATTGCGCGTTTTTTAAGGTAGGAGCCAACTTGTTGGCGAGAGGGGCCTGACGCGATTTTTCAGATGCGCCGCCTCGCGAACAAGTTCGCTCCTACCCAGGGGTTGCGCGTTTTTTAAGGTAGGAGCCAACTTGTTCGCGAGAGGGTCTGAAGCGATTCTTCAGATGCGCCGCCTCGCGAACGAGTTCGCTCCTACCAAGGGATTGCGCGTTTTTTGAAGTAGGAGCGAACTTGTTCGCGAGAGGGTCCTGAAGCGAATCTTCCGGCACGTCGCCTGGACATGAGTACAACTTATCGTCGAATTGAGATGTCGTACCTTTCAACCCTACACATCACTGTATTCCCATTCAGGCCGGGCCCGGCCATTCAGAGGTGACCATGACATCAATCAGAACCCTGCTCGGCTGTTCACTCCTGGCCCTTGGCCTGTTGGGTCAGCCTGCAGTGGCGGCGGAAAAGACCGCACCGATCAACTTCGGCGACATCACGTGGGAAAGCGGCAGTCTGATCACAGAGATCCTGCGTACCATCGTCGAGAAAGGTTATGGCTACCCCACTGACACGTTGCCGGGTAGCACGGTGAGCCTGGAAGCCGCCCTGGCGAAAAACGATATTCAGGTCATCGGCGAGGAATGGGCCGGGCGCAGTCCTGCCTGGGTCAAGGCAGAAGCTGAAGGCAAGGTGCACGGTCTTGGCAATATCGTCAAAGGCGCGACCGAAGGGTGGTGGGTGCCGGAGTTCGTGATCAAGGGCGATCCGGCCAAAGGCATCAAACCGCTGGCCCCGGACCTCAAGTCGGTGGCTGACTTGCCACGCTATAAAGACGTCTTCAAAGACCCAGAGTCGCCGGACAAGGGCCGTTTTCTCAACAGTCCCACTGGTTGGACGTCAGAAATCGTCAACACCCAGAAGCTCAAGGCTTATGGCCTGAACGACAGCTTCGTGAACTTCCGGACCGGTTCGGGCGCGGCGCTGGATGCCGAGGTCAGCTCTTCGATTCATCGCGGCAAGCCTGTCCTGTTTTACTACTGGTCGCCGACTCCGCTGCTGGGCCGCTTCAAGCTGATCAAGCTGGAAGAGCCGCCGTTCGACGCCGAAGCCTGGAAAACCCTGGCTGACGCCAACAACCCGAATCCACGAGGCACCCGTTCACTGGAGCCGCGCCTGAGCATTGGCGTCTCGGACGCATTCCACAAACAGTATCCTGACCTTGTCGCGTTCTTCGAAAAAGTCGACCTGCCGATTGATCTGCTCAACCAGACCCTGGGACAGATGAGTGAAAAACGTCAGCAGCCCAAAGAGGTTGCCCAGTTGTTCCTCAAGCAGCATCCTGAAGTCTGGAAGTCCTGGGTGCCCGCTGAAGTGGCCGGAAAGGTCAGCAACGGCTTGTGAACATCTGCGCTCCAGGCCGAATTGATGGTTGAGCCATGAAGACTGATGTTGTTCTACAGACGGAGCGCATGACTCTGCGCCAGCTAAGCAGCGCAGATGTGCTGCCAATGGCGCAGATCCTCAGTGATCCTGAGGTTATGCGTTATTCGGTGCGGGGTATTCTCAGCGAGAGCGCAACGGCTGAATTCGTTGACTGGTCTTCGCAATCCTATGCGCTTCATGGTTTTGGGCCGTGGGCGGTGGTCGAAACAGCCAGCGGTGTGCTGATGGGATTTTGTGCGCTGAATCAGGAGAACGTCGACGGCGCGGAAGAAGTGGAGATCGGCTATCGCCTGGCACCGCAGTTCTGGGGGCGAGGCCTGGCCACTGAAATAGTCCGTGCGACCCTGACCTACGGCTTCGAACGCTTGGAGCTGCCCTCGATCATTGCCATTGTACAGCCCGCCAACGTTGCTTCCGTGCGCGTGATTCAGAAGGTGGGTTTCAACGCATTTGTTTACAGCCAGTACCACCGGTTGGGCGTCAAAATCTATCGCTTGAACCGGGAGGAATGGTTGACGGAGGAGGCTTCATGACCCTGCACAAGTCGGTTGCCGGCAACCTGTTTTTTGTCTTGCTGCTTGGCCTTTGGACAAGCGTTGAACAGAGTGCCCAGGCTTCGGAGGTGGAAGACAGCGCGTTGGCGTATGTCGAAGACCGGCACTTGGGCGAAAGCCTTGGCTGGCTGGGCTATCAGGTCGCTTCGCGCACTGCTACGTTCGGCAGCATCGTCGAGTCGGTTGGCAAAACGCAGGCGCAAGAGCTGGTCAAGGATGAGTTGCAGCGGTTGCAGCCGCAGTTCCAGTCGCAATGGGATCGCAACATGGCTGCCGCCTATGCGCAGTCCTTCAGCGCTGATGAATTGCGCGCACTCAACCGCGGCGACAACGAACCACAGCTGGCCAATAAACTCCGGGCCAAACAGAATGACGTCGGTACCGACATGAAGGCGCGCTCGGCCGACCTGCTCAAGGAGTTTGTTTCGCAAGCGCTGAATAGCGCTATGGCGAGGCTGCCACAATGATGCACATTACTTTTTTTCAGACTCAGGCAACGAGGTAGAACCATGGACCCATTCATGCAGGCCGCAATCGACGAAGCTCAACTGGGGCTGGCCGAGGGCGGTATTCCCATCGGTTCGGTTATCGTTCATGACGGTAAGATCATTGGCCGCGGTCATAATCGTCGTGTTCAGGAAGGCAGCGCCATCAAGCACGGGGAAATGGACGCGCTGGAAAATGCCGGTCGCCAGCCTGCCAGGGTGTACCGCGACGCCGTGCTCTACACGACACTGTCACCTTGCTCGATGTGCAGCGGGGCGATTCTGCTGTACGGCATCCGGAAGGTTATCGTCGGTGAAAACCAGACGTTCATGGGCGAAGAAGAACTGCTGCGCTCGCGTGGAGTGAATGTCGAGGTGATCGACAACCACACCTGCGTCGACATGATGAAAGGCTTCATCGCCAGCAAGCCTGAACTGTGGAATGAGGATATTGGGGAGTAGGGCACTGCTGCCCCTCACCAACAAGATGCAATCACCTGATTTGGAATGCTTTTCTGTAGGAGCTTACGAGCACCGCGAGGCAGCGATGCGGTCTGTCTGATAACCGCCATCGCGGCCTCGCGGTGCTCGTGCGCTCCTACAAGTCCAATGTTTACTGCGAGACAGCGTTGCGTCGTCGACGGGGCGGGACGTCCGACAGGGGGGCTTTTACTCGTCGGCCACCTTCGCCACTCCAAACAGCGAAACCTGCAGTTCTCCATTATGCTCTTCCAGCCTTACGGGTGCCGTTCCGCCCGGCATGCTGACCTGAACCAAGCCTGATTCCACCAACCCGGCATGCCAGGCAGCGCTGGCCACGGCGCTGGCGCTGGTGCCCGAGGAGGCTGTGGGGCCTTCGCCGCGTTCGAAGACCCGGGCCACAACTTGATTGGCGGACTGCACCCACGCCCATTGCAAGTTCACTCCGGCCGGGCAAGGCTCGCCGGTGCCGAGTTCACCTTTGGCAAAGGCGATGCGCGTCAACGCTGCGTTCAATGCTGATTCATGCAGCGCATCGAATGACGGCAAGTCTGCTTGATCATTCACCAGCGTGACGCAATGCGGATTGCCAATGCGCACGAAAACGCTGTGATCCCATCGGGCGTTAATCTGCGCCAAAGGCTTTACCCGACTGACCGCGCGATGGTTGAGCTGCACGGGTTCCAGACTGTCGCCAGGCGCGCCAACCGTCTGCGGCCCGAAAGCCGGATTTCCAAGTGCCAGCCAGAAACCACGCTCTCCATTCACCGAAGCCGGCTCTACCTGAGTGCTGACCGGCCTGGCTGTGCCGTGGTTATCGTGATGAACCCTCAGTTCAAAGCCTTGCGAACCCGCATAAGCAGTGTCGGTCAGGAACCGGGCGAAAATGGTCATGCCGTTGCCGCTGCGTTCGGCCAGCGTGCCGTCAGTGTTGATGATCAACAGGTCAAATGGCGCTGCCTGCTGAAAAGGACCGAGCAATAACCCATCCGAACGGTGCGCCTTTGCGCCAGGCGGGCGGGTGCCCTCTGGCCAGGTGCATAAGGCATGCACTGCTGCGGTGGCCCACTGGTCTCGATTCAACGCTGCATCGGCCGCGTTTTCAGCAATCGCGATGCCCCGTTCGCGCAAGGTTTGAGGCGTGCAGACGATATAGATATTGCCGCGTGCGTCGTAAATCTGACTCATGAGCGGTTCACAGTTTGTTTAAAAACAACCATTGAGAAGCAGCGCCGAGTACCGAAGCAAGCTTTTTGATGAAACAGATGCTTTTGTATGAGTGGTTCCTGTCTGGAACGATGCTAATCTCGTTGAATTCATTAGTGGCAATCTGATCACTTTTAGGGTCAGCGTTGGAGGAATACGGATGTCGGTGCAGTTACGCAATAACGTCAGGGTCACGGGGGAGGGGCCTGCAACCCTCGTTTTTTCCCATGGCTTCGGTTGCGACCAGAACATGTGGCGGTTCATGGCGCCGTATTTCGCCGAGCGTTTCAAAGTGGTGGTCTACGACCTGGTCGGCAATGGCCAGTCGGATCTGTCTGCCTACTACAAACGCAAGTACGATTCCCTGGATGGCTACGCCAGCGATTTGCTCGAAGTCGTCAAGGAATTTGCCGGGCCAGGCCCGGTGATCCATGTCGGCCATTCGGTCGGCTCGATGATTGGCGCGGTCGCAGACCTGCGCGACCCCGGCCACTTCGCGGCTCACGTCATGGTCGGCCCGTCGCCGTGCTACATCAACGACGGTGACTATGTGGGCGGTTTCACCCGGCAAGACATCGTTACCCTGCTCAGCACGCTGGCGGCCAACTATTTCGGATGGGCCAGCACCATGGCACCAGCCATCATGGGGGCTCCATCGCAACCCGAGCTGAGCGAGGAATTGACCCAGAGTTTCTGCCGCACCAACCCGGAAGTTTCCCAGCAGTTCGCCCGCGTCACGTTCACGGCGGATAACCGCAAGGATGTCGCGCAGTTGCCCACCAAAACCCTGGTATTGCAGTGCAATCAGGATTTTATCGCGCCACTCGATGTGGGGGATTATCTGCAGCGGGTGATGCCTGACTGCACGCTGAGGGTCATCGATAACATTGGCCATTGCCCGCACATGAGTAATCCTGATGCGTGTATTGCCGCGATGGATGAGTTCTTCGGCGCGTCTGGAGTGGTGCCTCTTGTCGGTTGACGTCGAGTTGAGCGCTGACAGCGATCTGCTGTTCGAGGGCGCCGCCTGTGGTCTGCTGCTGACTCGCGAGGACGGCACGATCCTGCGAGCCAATAAGACGTTCTGCCTGTGGATTGGCACCGAGTCCGCGAGTCTGACCGGGACCCGTTTCCAGGATCTGATGAGCGTGGGGGACAGGATTTTCCAGCAGACCCATTGGGGGCCCTTGCTGGTCATGCGGGGCTCCGTGTCGGAGATCAAACTCGATCTGGTGGGGCCTGATGGTCAGGCCATGACCATGATGCTCAACGCCATACGTCGGGAAACGCCTGAGGGCGTGGTGCATCATCTGTCCCTGATGAGCGGCGAGGAGCGCAATAAATATCAGCGCGAACTGGCCGAGACTCGTCAGGCGGCTGAAGAAATGCTGTTGCAGCAACTGGCCTCACAAAAGGAACTGTCCTCGGTGCAGAACCGGCTGCGGCTGGCCCAGACCGAAGCGGACATTCGAGCCACGTTCGCCGAACAGATGGTGGCGATCGTCAGTCACGACCTGCGCAATCCGTTGGCCGCGATCAAGATGGCGGCCGGGCTGATCGGGCTGGAACCGCTCAGCGAGAAACAACAGCGCAGCCTCGGGCTGGTGAATCAGTCGGTAGGGCGTGCGCAGCGTTTGATCGTCGACCTGCTGGACTTTACTCAGGCGCGGGTGGGTAGCGGTATTTCCGTGCTGCCCCAACCGGTGCAACTGCATGAAGTGATTGCTGCGAGCGTGGCGGAGCAGCGGCTATTATTTCCTCGCCGCGTGCTGATCCATGAGTGTATCGGCGAGGGCTTGTGTACGGCTGATGCCGACCGGCTGTTCGAGCTGGTGGATAATTTGGTGAGCAACGCCGTGGCTTATGGCTCGGCGACTGGGGTCATCACGATCACGTCGGCATTCGACCCTCAGTGGATCCGGATCGCGGTGCACAACGTCGGCCCGCCGATACCGCCGGAGCGGCTTGAGGGCCTGTTCGAACCGATGCCCCACGGCGTGGCCGATGATGATCCGAGTCGCAGTATCGGCCTTGGCCTGTTTATCGTCCGCGAAATCGCCCGCGCCCATTGGGGCGACGTCAGTGTTACCTCCAACGCCGAAGAGGGCACGACCTTCACCATCAACTTGGCGCGGCCAGTGAGTTGATGCGGTGCCTGGCAGTCCCTGACAGAGCTCTGTATCGCGGTAAAAATGGGATCTGTAGGAGCTCACGAGCAACGCGAGGCAGCGATAGCGGTTTGTCTGACACTCCGCCATCGCTGGCCTCGTAACCTCGGTGAGCTCCTGCAAAAGCGCATTTCCACTCAGTAAGTTATGGTTTTTGATAGCCCCTTGTTCGTCCCTCGTGGGTGCCAATCAAACCCACACCGTCATCCACGTCGACACCAGCAGCAACAGCGCCATGCTTCGGTTGAAGCGTTGCATGCCTTCTGGCGACCGGCAAAACCGTGCAGCGCTGACGCCCAGCCAGGCCCACGCCGTCATGCAGGGGATCGCGATCAGGAAGAACATCAGCGACAGGTAAACCACGCGCATACCTCTGTCGGCTTCGGTCCCGGCGAAAACGCTGACCACCGCCAAGGCCATCATCCACGTCTTTGGGTTGACCAGTTGCAGGCTGGCGGCACCGAGCAGACCCAGTCGGGCGCCCTTACTGTCTGTGGCATTTTTATTGTTCACGGCGTTCGGATCGATAGCTGCGGCCGGGGCTTTGAAAATCTGCCAGGCCATCCAGCTCAGCCAGGCAATACCCACCCACGACATTGCAGTCTGAATACCCTGATGCCGGGCCAACACATCGCCAATGCCGGTGCCGACCAGCAAAACCAGCGCCGCCGCGCCGCCACAGGCACCTAGCACGATAGGCGCGACGACAGCCCAGCCGTGCCGCGAGCTATGGGTCATGACCAGAATATTGGTCGGGCCGGGGGTGATGGATGACACGAAGGCAAACAGTACGAAGGGCAAAAACGTGTCCATGGAGCGCTCACTGGTGATTGATCGTCAGTCGATCATCGCCATTGGCGGTTCCTCAGTCTGGAAGGTTTGAGCAACGTTTGCGGTAATCGGCCGGGGTCATCCGGTAAGCACGCTGAAACCACCGCCCCAGATGGCTTTGGTCGGCAAAACCCAGCGCGGCCGCGACTTGAGCGGGAGATTGGCCGCCTGCCAGCAGCCGTCTTGCCTTGGCCAGTCGCAACTGAATGAGGTAGGCGTGCGGGGCGATGCCGAAGGCCGCCTTGAACGCTCGGGTCAGCCGGAACCGATCAACCCCTGTCACGCGCGCCAGATCGTCCAGACCGATATCGTGGCTGGCGTGGCTGTGGAGAAAGTCGCGGGCTATCTGCGCCACCCGTGGCAAACGCGGGTCGGGCGAGACCTGAGTACGCCAGCGCAGATGGCGAGTCAGGTTCGACAGCAGGTCATCCAGCGCAGTCTGGCGCACGATGCGCAGCTCGGCACCGTGCAGCGTCTGGAATGCCGTGGCGGTGGCAGTGGCCAGACGCGTGTCATCGGCCTGCGTGTCCGCGAAACTGATCTGACAGTCAGCCGGCGTATGTTCGAACAGCGAACGCAATTCCCGGTCCAGCCACATCGGGTCCACATACAGGGTGAGGTAGGTGAAGCCTTCCGGGGCTGGCGCGTCACCGTCGTGGATTTCGCCGGGCTCCAGCAGGAAGATCCGCCCAGGTGTGCTGACATAGCGTTTTCGTCTGCAATGGAATTGCTGCACGCCCTGTTCGGTGATGCCGACCAGATAGCTGTCATGCCAATGTGGATCGTAGGCATGACCCTCAAAATGCGCGCGAATCGTCTCGATGCCGGACTCGCTGTCCTGCTTCAGATCGATCCAGTTGCTGTTGGTCATGGCAAGGTCCTGTTAGCGCGGTGTTGGGGCAGTGCAGTTGATCAATTGTCATTCTGAAAGATTTTCGCCAGATGATGCGCTGACGTCTGGAAGATTTGTGCAAGTCAGGCTTATTGTTGTTGTCAGGCACAGTTCCCGACTCTCTGTTTTACGGTCATGGCATCGGGCCGCTACAATGCCGCCGATTTTCTCACTTTCACGTTGATGACAGGAACGCCATGAGGCAGACCATTGCCGAAGATGTCGCATTAATCAGCCGAATCAGTGCGGTTCCCGCCATGCTTCAGGTGATCAGCGAAACCACAGGCATGGGGTTCGCTGCCGTTGCGCGCGTGACTGACACTTCATGGACTGCCTGTGCGGTGCTCGACAAGCTGAATTTCGGCCTCGCGCCCGGCGGCGAGCTGGAGCTGACCACAACGATATGCCACGAAATACAGTCTTCGCATTTGCATGAACCGGTGATCATCGATCACGTCAGTGAAGATGAACACTACCGCACGCACCACACGCCGCGGATTTATAAGTTCGAAAGCTATATTGCCGTACCGGTCTTCCTGTCAGACGGCTCGTTTTTCGGCACCATCTGTGCGCTGGACCCCAAACCTGCCCAACTCAAGTCCACAGCCATCGAGGCATTGATGACCTCGTTTGCACGGTTGCTGGCGATTCAGATCGAGGCCGAAGAAAAGCTGGAGCAGGTCAGAGCCGATCTGCGAGCCGAACGCGAAGTGGCAGAGTGGCGTGAGCAGTTCATTGCCGTGCTGGGCCATGACCTGCGTAATCCGTTGTTTGCGATTACTGCCAGCGCCGAGCTGCTGTTACGGCGGTCTCTGGATGAAAAGTCCGAAAGAATCGCGGGTCACATCCTCACCTCTGGACGGCGCGCCTCACAGTTGGTGGACGACGTGCTGGATTTTGCCCGGGGCCGGTTGGGGCATGGTATTCCGCTGAGCCTGCATGAGTGCGGGGATCTGGGCGCAGCGCTCAGCCATGTGGTTTCCGAAGTCCAGCGTGTGCATCCGGCACGCTCTATTCGATCCTCTATTGGCGGCCTCGACAGCATTCGTTGTGACCGCGAGCGGCTGGCGCAACTGCTGTCCAATCTGGTCGCCAACGCGATTTCCCACGGTGACAATGACGGGGTTGTGGAGGTAGCCGCCCGGGTTGAATCGGGGCACTTCCTGATGGCAGTCACTAACCAGGGCGTGCCGATCCCCGAAGACGTTTTGCCCCATCTCTTCCAGCCTTATTCGCGGCCCGGAGCTGAAGAACCTCAGGCCGGGCTTGGTCTTGGCCTTTACATTTCCAGCCAGATAGCTCTGGCCCATGGCGGCATGTTGACGGTGCATTCCAGCCATGAAGACGGCACGACATTCACCTTCCGCATGCCGTTGAGCTGACTCACGGCAGCAGTTCGAAACGACTGCTGGCCAGGCATTCGCCGTTGATCAGAACGTCCAGTTCATGCACTCCCGGGTAATGCACCCGGGTGGTGAAATTACGCACCTGAAGTTTGCGCGCCACGGTCACTGACTCGCCGGGCCCGAGCTCAAGCGTCTTGAGCTTGAAGACCTTGGCAGAGGTACCGCCAGACTTCTTCACGTAATGAATCGCGTAATCGATGATCAGCCGTTGGCTGTGTTCGGCGGTCGACGTCACCTGGAACGACAGGCTCAGGTCGTCACCCAGACGAATCGTGCCGGGAGTAACGCTGATCAGCTCGACACGCACCTGCGGCTTGTGTCCGGCACCCATGATCGTCAGCGCGCGGCGATCACCTTTTTTGATCAGCGAGCGCAGTGCGTGGCGGGCGATCCAGGCGGTGTGCGGGTTTTCCAGCGACCAGCCTTCGATTTGCGCGAGTACCCAGTCGGGGTTGTCCTTGGTGATGTCATTCAGGTGATTGGCCACCGACTTGCGCACATACAGGCTGCTGTCAGCCTTGAGGTTGTCGAGGATCGGCAGCACTGGCGTCGGGTCGACCATCAGCGTCTCAAGACGGAATGACCACGGCAGCCGCGGCCGACTGCCTTCGCTGGCCAGCCTGCGCACGTGTTCATTTTCGTCCAGTGCCCAGCCTTGCATGATCAGCAGCGCACGCTGGAAATCCAGACGCAGGAAGTGCCGCACGGCAAACTCCGATGAGCCAAAGGTCGTGAAGAACTTCAACGCCTGCATCGAGCGCTCGAAGTCGTGCTGACCATAGAGCGCCACGTATTCCGGCAGTATCAGGCTGACAAAGCTGCTGTTCAGACGCGGCGCGAGTTCGTAAAGAACTCCCAGTGCTTCGGAGTAATCCGCAGGCAAGCCAGCATGCAGCCCGCGACTGACACGGTTGAGCCGCTGCATCAGCGACTGGCTGTCCAGGTCATGGGCCACATGCGCCAGAAACGCTTCGGTATTGAAAGCGGGGTAAATCGCCGTGGTCTGTTCGGCAATGTGCTGCAGCCGCGCTCGATTGAAAATCTCCTTCAAAGCCGGCGCGGCCTGGGTGGTGTCGGTCATGGGGATAGCGTTCTCTTGAAGGGACAGATTATCGGTCGCGATCTGCAGTGAATGTACTGGCCCCCTCCTGGCTAAAGCCAGTCCTACAGATCACATACGTGGGACCGGCTTTAGCCGGGAGAGGGCCGTCACGTCCACTGCCTCTATAGCAGCATGAATACGAGGCTCGCTGCACATCCTTGTTACAAACTCAAACCCGCGCGGGTTGCTCATCCACCCTGTTGGAGGCGAACCTAGTCGTGCAATCGCCATCAAACACCCGGATCGTTACCGTTTCCAACAGAAGGTAAATGATGAACAGTTTTGCGCGACGCATTGTATTCCTCACCTTGGGCGGCCTGATGACAGCAGGTTTGACCAGTCTTGCCCAGGCCCAGACCCTGCCCAACAGCACGCTCAATAACGGCAATTCGAATAACAGCCCTATTCACCGCGCCAATCCCAATAGCCGACAGGGCACCGTCCCGGCAACACCGCCCGTACGCGGCCCGAGTACGGCACCCAATCCGCGGCCGCCTACTCTGGAAAACGGCGGTATAGGCAACGGTTACCCGACCCGACAACAAGCGCCTCGCCCGGCAGACAACAACACCGGGCAAAACCGTAAAAGCACTGATTGAGACCCGCGTCCCCTTCACTTTGGGGGCTTTTTCATGACATAAGGAATCGTCCATGCATTGCAAAACCCTGATCGCAACGTTGTGTGCCAGCGCATTGCTGAGTCTGCCGCTGAGCGCGGCTGCAGGTCCGGTTCAGGACTTCAAAACCGAACAAGGCACCCTCAGTGTCGAAGAAGTAGTCAAAGGGCTCGCCCATCCATGGGCTGTGGCTTTCCTGCCGGACAACAAGGGCATGCTGGTCACTGAAAAACCGGGCAACCTGCGGATCGTGTCCCCTGACGGCACCTTGTCCCAACCGTTGTCCGGCGTTCCGAAAGTCTGGGCAAACGGGCAGGGCGGTTTACTGGACGTAGTGCTGTCCCCGGATTTCGCCAAGGATCGCATGGTTTACCTGACTTTTTCCGAGGGCAGTGAGGACGGCAAAACGGCCGGAACCGCGGCAGGGCGCGGGCGTCTTTCCACGGACCTGACCCGGCTGGAAGATTTCAACGTGATTTTCCGTCAACAGCCGAAATTGTCAGTGGGCAATCACTTCGGTGCGCGGATTGTCTTTGATCGGGATGGCTATCTGTTTATCGCCTTGGGCGAGAACAACAACCGGCCGACCGCTCAGGACCTGGACAAACTTCAGGGCAAAATCGTGCGCCTGTTTGCCGATGGCAAAGTCCCGGATGACAACCCGTTTGTGGGTCAGAAAAACGTGCGTCCGGAAATCTGGTCGTACGGGCATCGTAACCAACAAGGGGCGGCACTCAACCCATGGACCGGCACCTTGTGGACTAACGAACACGGGCCTAAAGGTGGCGATGAGGTAAACATCATCGAGCGTGCCCAGAACTACGGCTGGCCGCTGGCAACTCACGGTATCAACTATTCGGGAGAGGCGATTCCGGAAGCCAAAGGCAAATTCGTCGAAGGCACTGTCAAGCCTTTCCACGTCTGGGAAAAGTCCCCCGGCATCAGCGGCATGGCGTTTTACGACGCGTCACGCTTCAAGGCGTGGGATCACAACCTGTTCATTGGCGGGCTGGCATCGGAAGATTTGATTCGTCTGGAGTTTGAAGATGGCAAGATCGTCCACGAAGAACGTCTGCTGAGCGAACTGAAGAAACGCATTCGTGATGTGCGTCAGGGACCGGATGGGTATATCTATGTGTTGACCGACGAAGATAACGGGCAGTTGTTGAAAGTAGGCCTGAAACAATAACTTTTGTTAACTCCACATAACGGTAGGACCGGATTTATCCGGGAGGGCATTCTTCAAGGCAATAAACCAAGTTGCCTGAAGAACTGACTCCCGGCTAAAGCCGGTCCTACCAGTGCAGAATGTCTTAGTTATCCTGCTTGTCTTTCACGATCGCACCCGTCTTGGCGTTCACGTCCACATCCCATTCCACGCCTTTGGCATCGCGTAGTTCAACTTGATAGATGTAGTTGCCTTGCGCGTCCTTATCCAGCTCGGTGTCATGGATGGTGAAGCCAGGGTGCTTGTCCTGCGCCAGTTTGTTCAGCTTTTCGAAGTCCATGATCGCACCGGACTTGAGCAGGCCAGGGATTTCGTCAGGACGTACGTCAGCTTGTGCAGCACCGGCAGCGGCAGTAAGGGCAACAGCAGCAAACAAGGCATTCAACGTTTTCATGGGTATTCCTTTTGATTGATCTGATGTTATTGATCTGGAGGCAACTGATTCGTTCCGTTGCCTGTTGAAGCCAGATTATCCATCGATACTTAATTCATGCTTAATCCTTCATGGGAAAACGTTGCGAGACACTAAAGTCTTTTGCACCACACCTCTCGATTAACCGGATTGAAATGCTGTCTTCACAGGAGTGCCATGTTTGTTCGCCAACTGATATGCGACGTGGGACCGGCTTTAGCCGGGAAGGCGTCATTTCGGACACTACAAATGTGAGCATTCTGATGCCCCCTTCCCGGCTAAAGCCGGTCCCACGTCTCGTCTGCAACAGGTGCAATCCGGCTGACATGCTAACGATCACTTACCGGACCCCCTAGCCATTACCCCCCATTTTGCTATTCTTCGCGCCCTGCGACGCTGTGTCGCGTCTTTACTCTTCCGTGTCCGGGGTCCTTATGACGGCCATTGTTCGACCACGTCCCCAGCCGCTGTCCCGGGCTGACTATAAAACCCTGGGCCTTGCGGCGTTGGGCGGGGCGCTGGAAATCTATGACTTCATCATTTTCGTGTTCTTCGCGCTGACGCTGAGCCAGCTGTTTTTTCCGCCGGAAATGCCCGAGTGGCTGCGTCTGCTGCAAAGCTTCGGGATTTTCGTGACCGGGTATCTGGCGCGCCCGCTGGGCGGGATTCTCATGGCGCACTTCGCCGATCGACTGGGGCGCAAGCGGGTATTCAGCCTGAGCATCCTGATGATGGCGCTGCCATGCCTGTTGATTGGTGTGATGCCGACCTACGCTGAAATCGGTTATTGGGCGCCGCTGATCCTGCTGGCATTGCGCATCCTGCAAGGCGCCGCGGTGGGGGGCGAAGTTCCCAGCGCCTGGGTGTTCGTTGCAGAACATGCACCGAAAGGTCATCGCGGTTATGCCCTGGGCGTGCTGCAGGCTGGTCTGACCTTTGGATACCTGCTGGGCGCGCTGGTCGCCACCTGGCTGGCGAAGGTCTTCACCCCGGCGGAAATCCTCGATTACGCGTGGCGCATACCTTTCCTGCTGGGAGGCGCATTCGGCGTGCTGGGTGTCTGGTTGCGCCGTTGGTTGAGCGAAACGCCGGTGTTCATGGCTATGCATGCCCAACGTGAAGCCGCTACGGAATTTCCCCTGACCGCCGTACTGCGCAAGCATCGCGAATCCTTGTTGCCCGCTGCGTTGCTCACCTGTGTGCTGACCTCTGCCGTGGTCGTGCTGGTGGTCATCACCCCGACAGTGATGCAAAAGCGCTTTGGCATGAGCGCCAGCGATACATTTGCCCTGAGTAGCGTGGGCATCGTGTTTCTGAATATCGGCTGCGTGCTGGCCGGCATGCTGGTGGATCGCATTGGCGCATGGCGTGCAGTGATTATCTACAGCTTGCTGCTGCCGTTAGGCATTGGGCTGCTCTACTCAAGTCTGATCGGTCAATGGCTGGTGCCGGGCATCGCATATGCGCTGGCGGGGCTGGCCTGCGGCATCGTCGGTGTGGTGCCTTCAGTGATGGTCGGCCTGTTCCCGGCCGACATTCGCGTGTCGGGCATCTCATTCACCTACAACATTGCCTACGCGCTTTGGGCCAGTACCACGCCGTTGCTGCTGATCGCTCTGATGCCATGGAGCCCGTGGGTGTGTGTTGGTTACGTCGCGATCATGGGCGCTGTTGGCCTTGGGACAGCTGCAATATTCGGTTGGCGTCGCGGGATGAAGGTCGACGCGATGCTGGTCAGCAACTGAATGGACGCGCCCTGACACAGCGCTTTCGCACGGCAACAAATGACCTGTAGTAGGTCTAGCCCCGTCTTCGACCGCAGCAAGCACCGTATCTGTTGGAGCGAGGCTTGCCCGCGAAGAACGACACGCGGTGCGTCTGGCTTACCGAGTCGACTGGTTCGCGGGCAAGCCTCGCACCAACAGATATCGTTTATTCAGTGGGTATATTTTTTTGATGAGAGCTGTCGAAGGCTGCGATAGCGGTGCGTGAGAATAAACGCTTCGCAACCTTCAAGCTCTTCAGTCCCTGCATCCATCCTGATTCATGAGGGCACAGAAGACACACTTAAATAATAATATCTGTCAGCACATATCCATTGCTTATGTGGGAAAAATCTTATTCCAAACACATAATCGAAAACCATCTCTGTAAGTTAATTGCAAATCACTATATTTGTAACGAATGATTGTAATTGTTATTCCGAATGTTTATCGTTTCTGTCTATACAAGTCATCGTCTTTACGTCGTCCTGGCTTGTTTAAATTACGTTTTACAGATGTGTCCGTGCTCTATGTAGGAAGATTCTGTTTAGGCTAATAGATGTGCTCGATCTCGCCACGCGGCTCGCTGCTTATAGAACCCGCGGCGTTATGCCCAAGGCCTTTGAATTGACCTGCAGTCATCACAAGGAATGTAAATAAAGAATTCTCCTACGGATTCGATTAGAGAGGAGGTTATAACCACGCCCTTTTTATCCATGGAATAGATTGTTATCGGCCTGTACAGGCGATGTGTGAACCAACAATAAAAACTGCACAACACAAACGTAAATATAAGGGAGTTATATCATGAGCGTTTTGCTTTCTCGGGAGGATGATCAGGCGTGGGGGCAATCGGTGCGTGCACCACTTGTTCAGGTGGGCCAGGGCTTCCAGCAAATGGTCGCCCGGCAGGCAGCGTTATCCAGAACAGAGTTGTGTGATCAACAGGTCGCGCTACTGGGACCGCAAGGGAAACTATCGATGTTCTCCCGGCAGGTTGCTGCGCAGGGGCGGCAGGCGCCTTTGCTGGCTGGGCTGCCGGAGTCCAGTGATTTCGAGCGTCTTCAGCAGGCAGAAAAGGCGGTTGATTTTGTCCTCGGTCTGCATCATCGACGGACGCTGACCGACAACCCTTTTCATGACTTCTCACGCCAGTTGCTATGTTGCATGGTGTTCGACGACCTGTCGGTCTACACCCTGGCAGAGCGCTTTGCGGCGTCTGAAGCGTTGCGTCAGCGCGACAGCCTGTACTTCATTAACCTCATCGCAACCACCCGGCATACCGTCGAGCGGCGTCTGGTTTTCATGGGGCTGCTGGAACACTTCGATGCGCTGTTACCCATAGAACAATGCATCTACCCCGTTGATTACCGTTTGGCTCAGCAAAGGCACCTGGAACGGGAAGAAGCGCTGTATGGCAGGCTGGAACTTGAAAAAAGCGTGAGTGAACTGCTTGAAGAGCACACCCCTGAGTGGTTATTGACGAACCTCTGCCTGAGCAGGATTACCGTTGATTGAAGGGCGCAGAACACTCGACTGATAAGCCAGTAATGGCATTGACTGGCTGACGGGGTTACCGCTTCTGAGCAGATTTGGAAGCGGTATTCTGGGCGAGCCTTATACAGGCATGAAACCAAACGGCCATGCACGTCACGACGCGGAGGATTCAATCCCCAGTCGTGGATAATCCATCACTGTCGGTGCTGCGGAACAGACACGATTGCGGCCTGTGGTTTTGGCGATATACAGCGCCTTGTCGGCTTCATCGATCCACGTGGCGGCATCGTTGAGATGAGTGCCAAATGTCGAAATGCCGATGCTCAGGCTCAACTGCAGGTGAGGCAGCTGTGGGTCTTTCAGGTTATTCACATCGCGGCGTAGCTGTTCGAGAATTTCCCACGCCAGCGTTGCGCTGGTATTGGGCAGGATAAGGCAGAATTCGTCACCACCGTAGCGTCCTGCCAGATCAACATCCCGCAGGTTGGCCAGGAGTGCCCCGCTCAGGCGCTTGAGTACGCTGTCCCCCACAATATGGCCATGGGTATCGTTGATCGCTTTGAAGTGGTCGATATCAATCAGCGCAATGGACGACTGCCGCGACAATACCTGGCATTTGTTGAACTCCAACTGCAGCAGGTCCTTCCAGGAACCGTGATTGATCAGCCCGGTGAGGCTGTCGGTACGGCTGAGTTTCCCCAGAATATGTTTGTGTTCACTGAGCTTGACCGCCACCCGATAACTCATATAACCGACGAACATCGGGTAGAACACCAGCACCGGTAGACAGGCATAGATCTGCGTGGGAGTGCTGGAGGACACGAAAGGCTGGCGAAACAGGTAGAGGGAAATGGCGGCACCGACTATCTGTGCAACACAGCCTCGCAGAAACAGGCGCTTGCCACCGGCCGCGAGGTTATGCATGGCCATCATCGCCAGCACAGTAACGGTCGGTAATGGATTGAAACCCATCGCGCCGGCCCAGAAACCACCTGCCAGTGAATCAACGAGGATATTGCGTTGTTCCGCGTGATACGGCTGGCGCGAGCGAGTGGCGAGCCATAAGGCAATAGGAGGCCAGACAATCGAGTTGCACAGCATGATTGCCCAGACCCAGGCAGGCGGGCGTAATGGGTACATGGTAGCCGCGACACTGAAAAATCCGATGCCGACGCCAACACTGCGTACCCAATAAATGCGTTTGGCAAAGGACCTTCCCTTGCCGTCGTGGTTTTTCATGGCGCTCTACCGAATCGATCTGAGGGCCTACCAGCCTTAGGTCAGAACGAAATATCGGATTTTGGCTCTCCCTCATGAGAAATGGGAAGAGCCTTTCGCCATTATTGAAAAATAACGTCGCAAATAGTCGCTATCTGGAACGTAAAGGATGTTTTGCGACTCATCTCGACTTCATTTGAATGGCAACCACGGCCGTTGCGATAGACAGCAAGGCGATGAACGCAGCGACATAACCCACATCAGCCAGGCTCAAATGCTCGATCGTCAGACCGCCAATCACCGAACCCAAGCCGATACCGGCGTTGGCGGCTGACACGTTGAGTGTCCCGGCCAGTGCCTGAGCGTGGGGTGCCGTTTTCATGACGCGGATCTGGCAAATAGGGAACAACCCCGTATGGGCGATGCCCCACACCAGCAAGACCGCACACAACAGCGGGATCGAGCCAGCGGCAGGCACAGTGGCCGTCATGCCTATTGCCAGTAACAGCGCGAAGACAATCGTCGAACCCAACGGACTGCGATCCACATAACGACCGCCAAGGCCATTACCGATCAGGCCCACTGCGCCGAAGCCCATCAACCACCAGCCGACCTGGGTAGGGGCGATCATCGCGATGCGCTCCAGGGTATCCGCCAGGTAGGTGTAAGCGGTGAACATTGCGGTGAACACCAGAATCGACAGCAGCAAATTGACGATGAACTGCGGGTCAGTGAGGATTTTTGCCTGTTTGGCCAGGCCGACCTTCGCCGTTTTAGCGACTGAAGGCATGGAAATCCACAGCAGCAACGCCATCAACAACGACATCACGGTCAGTGCCCAGAAGGCTCCGCGCCAGCCCACTGCGCCCGCAAACAGCGTGCCCAGCGGAATACCAAACAGCATTGCCGCGGAAATACCCAGATAAACCCGCGCTACGGCTTTACCGGCCTGACTTGGCCCGGCCATCAGGCTGGCGGTTTCGCTGGCCGTGCCCCAAAACACTGGCAAAGCCAGAGCAGGTACGAAGCGGGCGAATGCGAGGATCCAGATGTTGCTGGACACAGCCGCCAGAGCGTTGGACGCGGCGAAGATCAGCAGGATTGCCACAAAGGTTTTCTTGCGATCAAGGTGTGAAAGCATGGCCGTCAGCGGCGGACCGAACAGCATCACCGTGAAGGCGAACAATGTCACCAGCAAACCCGCGTCAGAGATTGAAATCCCCAGATCGCGGGCCATACCCGGCAGCATGCCGATGATCAGAAACTCAGTGGTGACGATCACAAAACCGGCTAGCGCCAGCATCGCAATCGCCAGATTCGCACCAGTGGCGCTTGCGCCGCTGGCAGAACCAGCAGCGGTAGTGTCTACAGAAGGCATGGGAATAACTCGAATTGAAAGAATGACGCTAGACTATTCGAGAAATCACTTCTTATCTTTGGTGGTTTTTCCGTGCACTATGGAATTAATTTCATCAGTTGCCAGCGCTCATGATCTCTGCCGACCGCCTCAAAGGTATATCCACATTCGTCGCCGTGGCCAATGCGGGGAGTTTTACTGCGGCCGCCGAACGTCTGAGCCTGACCAACTCTGCGGTCAGTAAGAGCATTGCCCGGCTGGAAGGGCGGCTGGGCATGCGCCTGTTCGAGCGGACCACCCGCAGCCTGGCACTGACGGATGAAGGCACGGCTTACTATGCCGTCTGCACCCGCATCCTCGATGAACTGGCAGACGCCGAAACCGCATTGGCCGCACAGCGCTCGGAGCCCGCCGGGAATCTGCGCGTGGATTTGCCGGCATCGTTCGGGCGCATCCACGTGTTGCCACGGCTGTTGGAGTTCGCCGAACGGCACCCCAAGTTGCGTCCGCACGTGTCTTTTACGGATCGTTTTGTGGACTTGATCGAGGAGGGCATCGACCTCGCGGTGCGCATCGGCGGCTCATCGGCCTGGCCATCGACACTCGGTCATCGCTACCTGGGCACCGAACGCGTGATCTTCTGCGCTGCCCCGGTTTACCTGCATCGCCACGGCACGCCACAGACCTTTGATGATCTGGCCGATCACGCCTGCATCCTGTACGGCAAAGACAAGGGCGGCACCAGCCCATGGGTGATCGTCGACGCCACCGGGCAAACCCAGCTGCGCATGGTCGATGGCCGCATTGTGGTCGGAAATGGCGAAGCCCAAGTAGCCGCCGTGGTGGCAGGCAGCGGCGTTGCTCAGCTAGCAACCTGGCTGATCAAGAACCAACTGCAACGCGGAGAACTGGTAGAAATTCTTCCCCACCTCGCGACCGAGGGCCTCGACCTGCACCTGGCTTGGCCACGTAATCGCGAGTCACTGCCCAAGGTGCATCAGTTAGTGGAATTACTGTCGACGACGTTGCGGATGGATTGAAGCATTAAAATTGACTGGCAAATTGCTGCTTTTAAGGCTTCAATTGCTGCCTTTAAAGCAGCGTTGAGGACGACGGTATGGAATTGGCCAGTTTTCTGTTCTCCGAATACAGGCGCAAGGTCTTAGCCCTTTTGCTCCTGCATCCGGGAGAACAGTATCACCAGCGAGAGATCGCGCGGCTGACCGGGACCATTTCCGGCACCCTGAGTCGCGAGTTGAACAAGATGGTCGAAGTCGGGATTCTTAAAAAAATCCGTGTCGGTAATCAGGTGCAGTATCGCGCTGATCCTGGCTGCCCGATATATGAAGAGTTGGCCAGTATTTTGCGCAAAACCGACGGCTGGCTTCAGTCCCTTTCGGTCGTACTCCAGCCTCTGGAAGACAGGATCACGGCGGCATTTGTGTTCGGTTCGATGGCCAGCGGCAAAGCTGGCCCTGACAGCGATATAGATCTTATGGTGATTGGCGACGTGACCTTCAGCGAGCTGATCAGCCTGCTTTATCCTCTGCAAGAGACGTTAGGCAGAGAGATCAATCCCAAACAGTATCCCGAAGGTGAATGGTTTCAATTGGTAAAAGAGCAGGGTGGTTTTGTGCGGGACTTGTTGAGTAAACCTAAGCTATTCGTGATCGGCTCCGAGGAGGGTCTTGACGCAAAACACGGGGAGTAACGCATGACGCTGGAAAACCTTTTAGGCACTGCACTCGAAAGCATTCATAAGGATTCAGCCAACATTGACCGTCTGATAAGTGCGGCCCAGCGAAGTCTTGCAGATGCCCAACTCACGCAGATGAGCAATGAAGGGCGTTTCGACATGGCTTACAAGTCCATCATGCAAGCCGCCAATGCAGCCTTGCAAGCCAACGGTTTTCGGACACTGACCAGCAAGCCCGGTCATCACATGACAATGATTCAGACGCTGCCTACAACTATTGGCCTGGATCGGCAGTTCATGATTACGCTGGATGGTCTGCGGAAATTGCGCAATCTCAGTGACTACTCGGGAGACCCCGTGAGTGAGGCCATGGCGAACGAGGCTGTGGAGTACGCCCAGCGGCTGCTCGGAGAAGTTGATTCATGGATAGCTGTCCATAAATAGACCTTCCGAACACAAAGTTTGCGGTCTATTTGCTGCAGGCGGAGCGGTCTCATAGCGGTCCGCTACTTCCCCGCCGTAATCCCTTTCAACAGCTCCCCATGCGCCTTGGCGTCTTTCTCCAGGGAAATCACGTTGACCATTGCCATGCGCTTGCCTGAGGCAGCCGTCACGGTGGTGCTCAACACTTTGCCGCCGTCGACGCTGCCGGAAATATCCAGTTGGCGAAGGCCCAGTCCGCGGCGGACCATTTTCTTCACGTCGCCCAGTTGCCTGAAGTTCTGGTAGCTGGCTTTCTGCTGTTCGATGGTCGCGGCAATGACGCCGCTCAGGGTGGCGTCATCGTTGCTCGACACCGTTTCGCGAGACTCCAGCGGCGTTTCGGTGACGATCACCACACGCTTGGCAGCCTTGTTCATGTACAGCGAACCCGTGACCCCGGCAGCCTTGGCCTTGTCGTCAATCTCCGGCATCGGACTTTTCACGTAGTCCTTGGGCAAGCGGAACACCCATTTGCCCTCCAGCATCGAGACTTTCTGCTGGGTTGGGGCTTTTTGTTGAGGCGCGGCAGCTAGATTCGCACCTTGCAGACCCATCGCCAATGCAGCGGCCAACAGCAGAGTCTTACAGCTAAAAAACCGCATCGGATGTCCTCGAAGAGAGCGCCGGTGTGATCGCGGCGGGAGATGCTGGCATCCTGCCCTAAGGGGAGATTGATGTCGAATTTCAACCTGGCTAAAGCTGAATGCAATCCTCGAATTGAAATGCATTTTTTGTAGGAGCTGCCGAAGGCTGCGAAGCATGTATCCTGACACGCCGCTTTCGCAGCCTTCGGCAGCTCCTACAGATCACCTGCAGAGACCTCAATCCAACGGCAACGCCACCTTCACTTCCAACCCGCCACTGCGCCGGTTGCGCAAGGTCAGCGTTCCACCGTGTTCAAGCACCGTTGCCCGTGCTGCGGATAAACCCAATCCCACACCGCCGGTGTTTTTGTTGCGCGAGCCTTCGATGCGAAAGAACGGGGCAAACACCTGCTCGTGCAGCTCCGGGGCAATACCCGGCCCGCGATCCTGCACCAGAATCTCGACCCAACCTGAGCGAGAGTCGAGCTGCACACTGGCCTCGTGACCGTACTTCACAGCGTTATCGATCAAATTAACCAGCGCGCGCTTGATGCCAATCGGACGTCCTTCATACACAAAACGACTAGCCCCCACGAACTGCACTTCAACGCCCGCGTCCTTGAAATCATCCACCACCGTAAGCAGCAGCTCCGCCAGATCAAACGCCGTGGCCGGTTCCAGCCGTGCGTCATCCCTGAAGAACTCCAGCGCAGAATTGACCATCGTCTGCATCTCATCCACGTCCCGGAACAGCTTGGTTTGCTGCTCAGTATCCTCGATGAACTCCCCGCGCAAGCGCATGCGGGTCAGTGGGGCGCGCAGGTCGTGGGAGATGGCGGCAAGCATCTGCGTGCGATCGTTGAGGAAATGCTGGATCTGCGCCTGCATCGCGTTGAAGGCGAGGATCGCCTGACGGATTTCATGGGGCCCGACCACGGGAATCGGCGGGGCCCTGAAGTCTTTACCAAAACGCCTGGCCCCTTCGGCAAAGCGTTCAAGCGGTGCGGCCAAATGGCGAGTTGTAATCAACACCACAACGATGGTCGACAACAGCACCAGAACGAGCACGACCAGATTACGCTCGAACGGGTCCAGCCCCCATTTACGAGTGGGCACTGAAAACTTCACCCAAGAGCCATCCGTCAATTGCAGCATCAACGCATAGGGCCTTTCGACCTGCCCGGTGTCCCAGTCACTTGGCTCGTAGGCCTCGATAGTTGCATTGGGCATCTCCAGCAGATCACGCAAAAGCTGCTGACCATCATCAAAGCCCGGATCATTGGAGGCAGGTAGATTTGCGTCATCATGGCGGAGCAACCATTGAACATTGGACACCGAGTCAGTGGCGGAGAGGGCGATGCTTGCCCGCTGATCCAAAGGCGCAGCATTGATGATGCGTGCGATGATCGCGACCTTTTCCATCAGGCCGGTTTCCAGAATCGGCGGTCGCGCCCAGACACCTGCCAACAACGTAAAGGCGCCATTCAGCGCCAGTGACGTAAGCATCGCCAGCATGGTCGTCAGGGCGATCCAGCGTGCGACCGTGTCATGGGGGCGATTCCATCTGGCGCGCAATGCCGACATAAAACTCATCGCTTCACCACGGACGGGCTGAACAGATACCCGCCGTTGCGGATCGTGCGAATCATCGGCTCACTGTGAATATCGGCCTCCAGCTTGCGCCGCAGCCTGCTGACCTGCACATCCACACTGCGATCAAACGCGTCGTAAGCTTCGCCACGGGCCATGTCCAGCAACTGCTGACGGGTGAGGATGCGCCGCGGGTGTTCGGCAAACACCAACAGCAATTCGAACTCCCCGGTGGAGAGCGGGATCATGACTTTTTCCGGCGAGCGCAACTCGCGCCGCGTGACATCCAGCTGCCAGTTGGCGAACTCCAGAATCGAGCGCGAGGAATCAGTCGACACCGTCGCCGCTTCCCCCACACGCCTGAGCACCGCACGCACCCGCGCCAGCAACTCCCGGGCGTCGAACGGCTTGGTCAGGTAATCGTCGGCACCCAACTCCAGGCCGATGACCCTGTCACTCAATTCGCCCATGGCCGTCAGCATGATCACTGCGATCTTGTGTTTGGCCCGCAATTGCTGACAGAGCACCAGGCCGCTTTCGCCGGGCAGCATCACGTCGAGAATGATCAGATCCGGCAAACGCTGCTCCAGCGCCCGCCACAGCGACGGGCCATCGGTCGCCACGGCGACGCTGTAGCCGTGTTGCTCAAGGAATTTCTGCAGAAGGGCGAGGACTTCAACGTCGTCGTCGACCAGTAATAAATGGCTCACAGTGGGCTCGCTGCCGGAGTGGATTCGCAGCGCCTATCTAAAATCATTCCAGGCGCTACGTCATATATTTCAACTCGGTAATAAAGCGACCGGCAGGCAATAAAACAGAAATCTTCAGGCAAAAAACCGCAGGCAGGATCAGCGCCAGTCCTAGCCGAGATTATCTTGCATGCCCACTCTCAAATCCGCTCCGCCTGTTGCCCGCTTCACCTTTGCCGGTTTCGTCGTCGTGCTGGTCAGCGGGTGTGCAAGCGCGCCTTCCACACCGGTTGGTCCTTGCGACAACGTCAGTTACACGCTTCATGACCCCGCGGAGCCGGTCAACCGCGGCATCTTTGCGTTCAACCGCACGGTTGACGACTACGCCATTGCCCCGGTCGCCCGTGGTTATCGCCACCTGCCGGACTTCTTCCAGACTGGCGTGCATAACTTCGTCGCCAACTTCGGCGAACCGAAGGTGTTCATCAACGACCTGCTGCAAGGTAACGGCGAGCGTTCGGTCGCCACCTTTGGGCGTTTTGTGATCAACACCACCGTGGGCATCGTCGGCTTGATCGATGTCTCCGGCAAGATGGGCATCGAACGCCACAAGTCAGACTTCGGCCAGACCTTCGGCGTGTGGAACATCGCCAACGGGCCAATCGTCGAACTGCCGTTGCTCGGCACCGGCAACCTGCGGGACGCGACCGGTAAAGTGCTGAGCTTCGTGGTTGACCCGCTGGGCAGCAACAGCGACACCGTGCAGACCCTGGGCACCATCAACACGGTTGGCGGGATTGTCGACGGTCGCGCTGAAGCGTTGCCGTTCACCGACCAACTGCGCAAACAACCGGATTACTACGTAGCCCTGCGTGACACCGTGGCCCAGAAACGCGCCAACTTCGTGGTCGAAGGTAAATCGGGCGCTGTCGCTCCAACCCATTCAACCTGCCCAAGTGGTGAGCCCGATGACGAATAGAACCGAAGCACTGGTGCTGCACCGCAGAACCCGAAACCCCGATCCCGCGTCACTGCACAGCCGCGAAATCGAACTGCGCCTCACCGAAGACGGCCGCCATGTAACCCTCAGCCGCTACGTCGAACTCTACGGCGACGAAAACAACACCTGGTGCACGGCCCGCCACCACAGCGTGCCGCTGAAAAACATGATTCGTTGGATTATCAGTAATGGGGTTGAGGGGTAGGGCTGCGGACTTCGATGCCCAACGGGTAACTGACACAATCTTCCTGACACTGCACAAAGGGACCTGTGGGAGCGAATTTCATTTCAATTCAGGCAATTGAGGATTTGTTGATCAGTCTGTTATCTGCCATGACATATTGCCGGGTCAGCAACCGAGCGGGATTTGCCAGCCTATGACTTTGTGTCCCCAGTGGTGACACTATTTAAGTGGACCATTTGTGTCAGCGCTGCTGACACAAATAACGCTCCCGTTTCAGCACAGCAAAAGTCTCAGCACTGCCGAGACTTTTGCTTCAGCGCATCCATCTAAAACGAAGATCACTTAACCTTCATCGGCGCAAAGATCGCCCGAATCCCGCGGCACTTGGGATAATCCCCACACCCCCAGAATTTACCTCCGGCATTGGCCCCGGTGCGTGCGACTTTCTGCACCATGACTTTCTTGCAATGCGGGCACGCTGGCGCTTTCGGTTCCGCTGCAGCCTTGGGCGCTGCCTTCGGTTTGGCCTTCCTGACCTTCGGTTTGACGGGCTCAACGGGCGGCACATCGGGTAACGCCTCCTCAACCACCTGCGACTCGACCACAGGCTCACGCTTGACTTGGAACCGGGCAAAAACACGAGCGAGCAACGTGTAGAGTCGAGAGAATTTCACAGCGATAAACCTGAGTAGTCAGAAGCGGGCAGGGCGCAGACTTTACCGCAAACGCAAATCCGTAGGACTGGCTTTAGCCGGGAGGTCGATAGTTCTGACGAAGAAAATACAGCGGATGTACTGGCCCTCTCGCGGCTAAAGCCACTCCTACGACGGAGGGCCAGATGCACCGGGGGCGGACGCCTTCCTCGAAATGCATCAACCCACCTTGATCAAGGTAAGCTACCGATCTGTGAAGTTGCCCGCGACACCTGGCTCGAACGAACCAACAAAAGGAGGCTGCATGCTGCAAGTCTGGGGAAGACGCTCATCGTTCAATGTTCAGAAAGTCATGTGGCTCATTGGCGAGCTGGATCTGCCTCATGAGCATATCCCGGCAGGTGGCGCCTTTGGCCTCAAAGACACTCCCGAATTCCTGGCCATGAACCCTCACGGCCGTGTCCCTGTTATCAGGGACAGCGATGGCACCGTAGTGTGGGAATCCCACAGCATTCTCAGGTATCTGGCAGCACGATACGGCGGGCCCGATTTCTGGAGTGATGACCCGGCGCGTCGCTCGCAGGTCGACCGGTGGATGGACTGGTCTCAGACAACGCTGCAACCCGAGTTCCTGACCGGCGTGTTCTGGGGATTTTACAGAACCCCCGAAGCCCAGCGAGACGTTAAAGCTATCGAAAGAAATGTGGCGCTGTGTGCGCAATATTTTCAGCTACTCAATCAAGTTCTGAGTGACCAGGACTTCCTCGCCGGGCAACGCCTGACGTTGGCAGACATACCCGCGGGCACCCACCTCTATCGCTATTTTAATCTGGATATCGCCCGGCCCAATGTCCCTCACGTGGAGGCTTGGTATCAACGGCTGCAAGCGAGTCTAGCGTTTCGGGAACATGTCATGATTCCTTTTGACGATTTGTTTGGGCGGCTGGATTACTAGCGCACCAGCCCAGGCGACAACGATACTTTGCTCACACTGCCAAGCATGGCCATTCACTAAATGGATATCTGCGACATCACCACACCCGTGACACCACGCGGTCGCGCAGCGAACACAGTTCCATGTGGGAGTGGTGCTTGCCGGGGGGCCCCGCAATAAACCCCCCCGGAT
>NZ_JACONW010000007.1 GCF_014357575.1 Pseudomonas folii
GGCTAAAGCCGGTCCCACTTCAGTTTGCGGGTAAATATAGAATCTCCCGCAGGATCACATTTCAATTCATGCTCAGGTGAGAGTAGTCAAACGACTCTCAGCCCTTGCGCTTCCCATCCAGCCGACGCAAATGGCAGGTCACTTCTTCGCGGTCGTGATACAGCTGCTTGCAGCCGATCTCGACCCGAATACCTCGCGCTTCGAAGCCCTCCTCAATGCGCTGCAACAGGCGACTGACTTCGGCATAACGCTGCTTCATCGGCAGCTTGAGGTTAACCACGGCTTCGCGACACAAGCCTTCGCCCAGCCAGGTTTCCAGCAAAGCAGCGTTACGCGCAGGCTTTTCCACGATGTCACAGACCATCCAGTCCACCGGCTGACGCGGTTTGTATGTAAAACCGTCAGCCATCAAATGTTGAACCAGCCCGGTGTCCATCAGGCTTTCGGCCATGGGGCCATTGTCGATAGCCGTCACCAGCATGCCTCGACGTACCAGTTGGTAAGTCCAGCCACCCGGCGCAGCGCCGAGATCGACACCGGTCATGTCACCCGAAAGACGCTCATCCCACTGATCACGCGGGATAAAGTGATGCCAGGCTTCTTCCAGCTTCAGCGTTGAACGGCTCGGCGCTTCACGGGGAAATTTCAAACGAGGGATGCCCATGGGCCACATCGCCGAATTGTCGGCATCCGCCAGACCGAGAAACACTTCGCGACCACTCTTGAACGTCAGCAACAGGCGAGGTTTACGCGGGTCGTCTACAAGTTTGCCAGCCTGAGTCAGCGCCCTGCGCAGCGGGGCTTCGAACTTGCGGCAGAACGTCGAAAGCTCCTTGCCGTCGTTGGTGTCCACTACCTCGAGCCACAGGCTGCCGCAGGTAGCGAAGTTGGCCATGTGCGCCAGGATCACACTGATGCGGTCGGTTTCCGGCAGTTCCAGAAACACACCCCGCGCCCATTGGCGAGGGAAGATCAGTTTCGAGAAGCGCTGGCCATTCATAAGCCGCTCGGCACCGTCGTCCTCAGTGCAGACAAACTCGGCGCAGGCCGTATTCGGCTTGGCTTTGGCATATCCAGAAACATTAAGGCGCGCCGCATGTTCGGCGATTTCAGAACACACTTCGCCTTCAAAGCCCGGGCGGCAGTGCATAAACAGGGTGTTCATGGGGGTGCTCCTGAACACGTCGACCTATACGAGAAAGATTAATCTCTGCGACGCAAAAGGCGAGCATGATAGCTGAATCAGGAACCACTGGAGTGACCAACGGGTCAAGTACTGCATAAGTCATAAATCACAAGCGGCGCTATCGCGTCAGCTTTCCAAGGATTTCAATCGTCCAGTCCGTGCCGTGCGGACGCATCAAAGGAGTTATTTCATGCCCTCCCTCGATAGCCTGAACAGCCTGAAAACCCTCGAAGTCGATAACAAGACCTACCACTACTTCAGCCTGCCGGAAGCCGCCAAGACATTGGGCGACCTGAGCAAGCTGCCCATGTCCCTCAAGGTCCTGCTGGAAAACCTGCTGCGCTGGGAAGACAACAAAACCGTCACCGGGACCGATCTCAAATCGCTGGCTGCCTGGCTGGGGGAGCGGCGCTCGGACCGGGAAATTCAATACCGCCCCGCCCGTGTGCTGATGCAAGACTTTACCGGCGTGCCCGCCGTGGTCGATCTGGCTGCCATGCGCGCCGCCGTTGCCAAGGCTGGCGGCGATCCGCAGCGGATCAACCCGTTGTCCCCCGTGGATCTGGTCATCGACCACTCGGTGATGGTCGACAAGTTTGGCGATGCAGACTCCTTTGCGCAAAACGTCGACATCGAAATGGAGCGTAACGGCGAGCGTTACGCCTTCCTGCGCTGGGGTCAGAGCGCTTTCGACAACTTCAGCGTGGTGCCGCCAGGGACCGGGATCTGTCACCAGGTCAATCTGGAGTACCTGGGCCGCACGGTCTGGACCAAAGACGAGGATGGCCGTACCTACGCATTCCCTGACACGCTGGTCGGCACCGATTCTCACACCACCATGATCAACGGCCTCGGTGTACTGGGTTGGGGTGTTGGCGGTATCGAAGCGGAAGCAGCGATGCTGGGTCAGCCGGTGTCGATGCTGATCCCGGAAGTGATCGGTTTCAAACTCAATGGCAAGCTCAGGGAAGGCATCACAGCTACCGACCTGGTGCTGACCGTCACGCAAATGCTGCGCAAAAAAGGCGTGGTCGGCAAATTTGTCGAATTCTACGGTGACGGTCTGGCGGAACTGCCATTGGCTGACCGTGCCACCATCGCCAACATGGCCCCTGAATATGGTGCGACGTGCGGTTTCTTCCCGGTCGACGAGGTGACCCTGGACTATCTACGCCTGTCCGGTCGTCCTGATGAAACCGTGAAACTGGTTGAGGCCTACTGCAAGGCCCAAGGCCTGTGGCGCCTGCCCGGCCAGGATCCGGTGTTTACCGACAGCCTTGAACTGGATATGAACACGGTCGTAGCCAGCCTGGCCGGTCCAAAGCGCCCTCAGGATCGTGTCGCCCTGCCTGATGTTTCCCAGGCATTTACTGACTTCCTGGGCCTGCAATTCAAACCCGCCCAGAAAGACGAAGGCCGTCTGGAAAGTGAGGGCGGCGGCGGTGTCGCGGTGGGCAATGCGGATCAAGTGACCGGCGAGGCCGAATACGAATATGAAGGTCGCACCTATCGCCTGAAAAACGGCGCGGTGGTGATCGCGGCAATTACCTCATGCACCAATACCTCCAATCCCAGCGTGATGATGGCCGCCGGCCTGGTCGCGAAAAAAGCTGTAGAAAAAGGCCTGAAAACCAAGCCTTGGGTGAAGACCTCTCTGGCTCCGGGCTCCAAGGTGGTGACTGATTATTACAAAGCCTCCGGGCTGACGCAGTACCTCGACGCGCTGGGCTTCGATCTGGTGGGCTACGGCTGCACCACGTGCATCGGCAACTCCGGGCCGCTGCCTGAGCCTATCGAGAAAGCCATTCAGCAGTCGGATCTGACGGTGGCTTCAGTGCTGTCCGGCAACCGCAATTTCGAAGGCCGCGTGCATCCGTTGGTCAAAACCAACTGGCTGGCCTCCCCGCCGCTGGTTGTCGCCTATGCGCTGGCCGGTAGCGTGCGCATCGATATCAGCAGTGAATCGCTGGGGGAAGGCGCGGATGGTAAGCCGGTTTATCTGCGCGATATCTGGCCAAGCCAGAAGGAGATCGCAGAAGCGGTTGAGCAAGTCAATACCGGTATGTTCCACAAGGAATACGCCGAAGTATTTGCCGGTGACGAACAGTGGCAAGCCATCGAAGTGCCGCAAGCCGCAACTTACGTGTGGCAGGACGATTCAACCTATATCCAGCACCCGCCCTTCTTCGACGACATCGCAGGTCCGCTGCCGGTTATCGAAGACATCCACGGCGCCCGCGTGCTGGCCTTGCTGGGCGACTCGGTAACCACCGACCACATTTCCCCGGCCGGTAACATCAAGGCAGACAGCCCGGCAGGCCGCTATCTGCGCCAACAAGGCGTCGAGCCGCGAGACTTCAACTCTTACGGTTCTCGCCGCGGTAACCACGAAGTGATGATGCGCGGGACGTTCGCCAATATCCGTATTCGCAACGAGATGCTCGGCGGCGAAGAAGGTGGCTTTACCCTGCACGCCCCCACTGACGAGAAGATGCCGATTTACGATGCGGCCATGCGTTATCAGGCCGAAAACACGCCACTGGTGATCATTGCAGGTCAGGAATACGGCACCGGTTCAAGCCGTGACTGGGCCGCAAAAGGCACGAACCTGTTGGGCGTCAAGGCGGTGATTGCCGAAAGCTTCGAACGTATTCACCGTTCTAACCTGGTGGGCATGGGCGTACTGCCGCTGCAATTCAAGAACGGCCAGAGTCGCAAGACACTGAACCTTACCGGCAAGGAGACGCTGGATATCAGCGGTCTGACCCATGCCGACCTTCGTCCCGGCATGAGCCTCAAGCTGACAATCACCCGCGAAGACGGCACGCAGGAAATCGTCGATGTGCTGTGCCGCATCGATACGCTGAATGAGGTGGAGTACTTCAAGGCGGGCGGGATTCTGCATTATGTGTTGCGACAGTTGATTGCATCTTGAGTAGCTCAGGGACCTGGTGACAGGACCCAACCTATGTGGGAGCGGTGCTTGCCCGCCATAAACGGTAACGCGGTATGTCTTCTAGCTGCGTCTCATGCATCGCGGGCAAGCACCGCTCCCACAGGATCTCATTCCAATTCCACTGCAGGCTCAGCAATAAGGGCGATAAACGAACAGATTTATCGCCTTGTCTTCATCCTGGCTCTTCCGCAGAATTAACCATCTGGTACATTTTGCTGAAACCGCATTCTTCGATCCCTGGATGCGGCATCTAATAAGAGCCGATCGCCATGACTGTCATTCGTAAACCGTCCGTTCTCGCCGGCCTTATCGGTTCGGGTATCCAGGCTTCGCGCACCCCGGCGCTGCATGAGCACGAAGGCGATGCCCAAGGCATCCGCTATTTGTACAGATTGCTCGACCTTGATGCGCTCAAACTCGACATCACCGCCCTGCCCGACTTGCTCACCAGCGCCCAGCGCATGGGCTATACCGGTCTGAACATTACCTTTCCCTGCAAGCAAGCGGTTATTCCGCTACTGGATGATTTGTCGCCTGAGGCCAGAGGAATTGGCGCGGTGAACACGGTGCTGTTCAAGGACGGGCAGCGGATCGGCCACAACACCGATTGCCTGGGTTTCGCCGAAGGGTTCCGTCGCGGCCTCAATGACGTGCCACGCCAGCGCGTTGTGCAGATGGGTGCCGGTGGCGCGGGCGCTGCGGTGGCCCATGCGTTGCTGGCCGAAGGCGTTCAGCAGCTGAGCATCTTTGAAGTGGACCCGGCCCGGGCGCAGGGTCTGGTGGACAACCTCAACACCCACTTCGGAGAAAATCGGGCGGTGGTGGGTCGTGATTTGCGTGAAGCCATGGCCGCTGCCGATGGCCTCGTAAACACCACCCCGGTCGGCATGACCAAACTGCCCGGCACACCACTGCCTCCGGAGCTTTTGCATAAAGCCCTGTGGGTCGCGGAAATCATCTATTTTCCGCTGGAAACCGAACTGCTCAAACACGCCCGCGCCCTGGGCTGCCGCACGCTGGATGGCGGCACCATGGCGGTGTTTCAGGCGGTCAAGGCCTTCGAACTGTTCAGCGGCCAGACTGCGGATGCCGGGCGCATGCAGGATCACTTTGCGAGCATGGGTGATTGACTACTGGGTTGACCCTAAGACTTTCACAGGCCCGACTCACCAAGGAGCAGAGCTTGGTTTGCTCCTTGTGTGATCTCAAGATTGGCGACGTGGGACCGGCTTTAGCCGGGAAAGCTGCAGATCTGACGACAAAGATTCAGCGGCTGTAATGGCCTCTTCCCGGCTAAAGCCGGTCCCACGTCGGCTGCCGACAGACTTAGAATCTCCTACTTTTTGAATCCCTTTTTCAATTTTGGATTCAAGGCCGCAGGTATCGACTCACCGAATCACACAGCATCGCCTTGTGCCGCTGTTTGATCTCGTCGTTGACCAATTCAATCTGGAAGATCTCGGAAAAGGTGTGGCGGTTCGAGATCCGGTAGAAGCAGAACGAGCTGATCATCAGATGCAGGTCGATGGCGTTCACGCCCTGGCGAAACACTCCCAGCGCTTCCCCGCGTCGGAGAATCTTGTCGAGGATGCTGACAATATTCTGGCTGAGCTCGCGAATGGTCGGTGACTGTTTGACGTTCTCGCCGTTGTGGATGTTCTCGATGCAGACGATCCGTACGAAGTCGACGTTGCGGTCGTGGTGGTCGAAGGTGAATTCCACCAGCCGCTCAATGGCCTGCATGGGCTCCAGCGCATCCAGATTGAGTCCGCTTTCCGTGCGGCGAATGTCGCCATAAAGCTTTTCCAGTACCTCGGCGTACAACTGCTCCTTACTGTTGAAATAGTAATAAATCATCCGCTTGGAGGTTTTTGTGCGCTCGGCGATAGCGTCCACCCGCGCACCGGACAAGCCCTGGGCGACGAATTCGGCAATGGCTGCCTGCAGGATGTCATCCCGGGTTTTTTCCGGATTATTTTTGCGCCCTGTCGCCGTTGTTCTAACCGGGGCGATCACGGCACTTTCATCAATAGTTGTCATTTCAGCGGCATACCACGGTCAGATCGGGGCGGTGCTATGTTTTTCATAGTCCTGGGGCCGCCCTCGAGGCTCAAAATGACTGCGCTACATGGATCAGAGCCGGGCCTGGCGAGCAGCTCCGCTGCGTGTCTTGGCCATGGCTGCCAGGCGCACGGCGACGTTGGCGGCGCCGTAACCCACATAGCCATTCTTGCGCTGCAGGATCTCGAAGAAAAAGCGATCGTCGAACGGCTCGGTGTACACGTGAAACAGCTCGCCGCCTTGGGCATCGCGGTCGTAAAGCACGTTGTAATAAGCCAGTTCGCTGAGGAATTCGTCATCGAAATCGAAGCGCGCGGCCAGATCGTCGTAGTAATTGAGCGGGATGTCCAGCAGCTTCAAACCAGCCTCTTTGGCACGGCTGACTTCAGCGAAGATATCTTCGCAGGCAAAAGCAATGTGGTGAACGCCTGAACCCCGGTAACTGGACAGCGCGTGAGAAATCGCCGTGTTGCGGTTTTCCGAGATATTCAGCGGCAAACGCACGGTGCTGCAACGGCTGCGCAACGCCCGGCTTTTCACCAGACCATAAGGGTCGGGCAGGACCACTTCGTCGTCGGCTTCGAAATCCAGCAGGCTTTTATAGAACAACACCCAACTGTCCAGACTGTCCGCAGGCAGCGCCATGGCCATGTGGTCGATACGCTGCAGTCCGCCACCCGCTTGGGCGTTCGGGTTCACCACGAAGTCGATGTCGTAAATCGATTCGCCCGGTACCGCAGGCTCCACCAGATAGATCAGGCTGCCATCCGGTGCACGTACCGACGGGACTTCCCGTTCGTTAGGCCCAACCAATCCACGGTACGGCTGGCCTTTAAAGGCCTGGGCACGTTCCAGCGCTACCGAGCCGCTCTCGACTCGTAACGCTGTGGCACAGAGTGATGGACCGTGTGCCTCAAAAAAACTGTGAGCGAACGAATAAGGTTCGGCGTTCAACACGATCTTGATATCACCCTGCCCCATCAGGCTGACGGCCTTGGAGCGGTGCTGACCTAGCTTGGCGAAACCGAGATTACCCAGCCAGCCAGCGAGGCGCGCGCCCTGAGCGTCGTCCACGGCAAACTCGAGAAACTCGACGCCGTTGTAAGTGCTGGCGGGCGGCGGGCTGAACAACAGATCCTTGGCGACGGGCTCATTCTGCTGCTCCAGCAACAGGCGGGTTTTCTCTTCCAGATAAAGCAACGAGCGCAAGCCATCGGCAGCATTGGATCGTGGGGGTGCCGCGCGGAAGCCGTCATTGAAGATTTCCAGTGACAGCGGCCCGGTGTAGCCCGTTTTCAGAATTGGCGCGAGGAAGCCCGGCAGATCGAATTCGCCCTGACCGGGGAAGCAACGGAAGTGGCGGCTCCACTCCATGACATCCATGGCCAGAATCGGCGCGTCGGCCATTTGCACAAAGAAGATTTTGTCGCCGGGGATTTGCGCAATCGCGCTCGGATCGCCCTTCAGGGACAAGGTGTGAAAACTGTCGAGCAACACGCCCAGGGCGGGATGATCGACCTGTTTCACCAGATTCCAGACTTGTTGCCAGGTGTTGACGTGACGGCCCCACGCCAGCGCTTCGTAGCCCACCCGCAACTGACGGGCACCGGCGCGCTCGGCCAGCATCGCCAGGTCATCGCGAAGGATATTTTCGTCACCCAGAGAGTCGGCGGCGCTGTTGCTGCAGACCAGTACCAGATCGGTGCCCAGTTCCTGCATCAGGTCGAACTTGCGCTCGGCGCGGTCAAGGTTGCGTGGCAAGCGGTCGCGGCGGCAGCCTTCGAAGTCTCGGAAAGGCTGAAACAAGGTAATGGCAATGCCCAGATCAGCGCAGATCTGCCGCACATGGCGGGGACTGCCATCGTAGTAAAGGAGGTCATTTTCGAAAATCTCGACACCGTCAAAGCCGGCAGCGGCGATGGCTTCGAGTTTTTCCGGCAGGGTTCCGCTCAAGGAAACGGTGGCAATCGAACGTTGCATGTTTGACTCCTGTGAGATCGCGACTTCTGCAGATCGCATGTCTAGTGCCCATCAAATGACCGTACGGCAAAAGCACGGATTGGGGGTAACTGAATTATTCTCCCGGCCAACGGCCATCGCAATTCATAATGTACCAGACAGTTAGTTTAATGTTCGATAATCGCCCAAAAGCAGATTTGTCTGATTGACGCTTTTGTCGGGCGTGCTCAACATCAGCAGCACATTGTCGAACAAGGCCAACCGCCCGAAGTTGATAACGCCTTTGCAAGCACACCATAACAATTTCAAAAACAGGGTCACGCACATGCCTTCATACACTGATTCTCCCCGCTTCCGTCCCGGTCCTGTTGGCTACTCAGCCCTGGCTCGTACGTCGATGAACACCGCTCTATCAACACTATTGGTAGAAACGCGTATCGGATCGGCTTCAGCCTGATTAAAATCCAGCGCCCACGAAATCAGCTCCTGCGGCGTAACCGTCGTTGTAGAGCACTGCGGCCTTCATCGGCCACGATTCGAGACGCTTTCACAGTTTGGCTTTTATAGCCTGATTCAGGGCCACTTGCCTGAATCCTGGAACGGACGGCTTAACCATGATTCACACACACTCTGCCGCCAAGACGGCTAACGTCGCTCATCCGCACGCCAGCATGGGCGAGAAAATCCGCGGAGCCTTGGCCGTCGGCAAGGTTCGCTGGGGCATGCTCGCGCTGGTATTTTTTGCGACCACCCTGAACTACATCGACCGTGCCGCCCTGGGTGTCATGCAGCCCATCCTGGCCAAGGAAATGGGCTGGACGGCGATGGATTACGCCAACATCAACTTCTGGTTCCAGGTGGGTTACGCCGCAGGCTTCCTGCTGCAAGGCCGCTTCATCGATCGGGTCGGCGTGAAACGCGCCTTCTTCCTGGCCGTACTGTTGTGGAGTGTCGCCACCGGTGCCCATGGTCTGGCAACCTCGGCCACTGGCTTCATGATCTGCCGATTCATACTGGGCCTGACCGAAGCCGCCAACTACCCGGCGTGCGTCAAGACTACGCGGTTGTGGTTCCCCGCAGGCGAACGCGCCATTGCCACCGGCATCTTCAACGCCGGGACCAACGTCGGTGCGATGCTTACCCCTGCGTTGCTGCCGTTCATTCTGACTATCTGGGGCTGGCAAGCCGCGTTCGTCAGCATGGGTTTGCTCGGCCTGTTCTGGGTCGTGACCTGGCGCCTCAAGTACTACAACCCCGAAGACCACCCGAGCGTCAGCCAGACCGAACTGGATTACATCAATCAGAACCCTGAGCCTGAGCCGGTCAAAGTACCTTTCTCGCATATCCTCAAGATGCGCGGCACATGGGCGTTCGCCATTGCTTACTCGCTGACGGCCCCTGTGTTCTGGTTCTACCTGTACTGGCTGCCGCCGTTTCTCAATCAGCAATACAACCTGGGTATCAGCGTGACCCAGATGGGCATTCCGTTGATCCTGATCTGGCTGACCGCTGACTTCGGCAGCATCGGTGGCGGCATCTTATCGTCCTGGCTGATTGGCCGAGGCATGCGCGCCACCACGGCCCGATTGCTGTCAATGCTGATATTTGCGATCACTATCTGCAGCGTGATATTTGCCGCCAATGCCAGCGGACTCTGGGTCGCGGTACTGGCGATCTCCCTCGCTGTGGGTGCGCATCAGGCCTGGACTGCGAATATCTGGAGTCTGGTGATGGACTACACGCCTAAACATCTGATGAGCACAGTGTTCGGCTTCGGCGGCATGTGCGCGGCCATCGGCGGGATGTTCATGACCCAGATCGTCGGTGCCGTTCTGACGGCGACCAACAACAATTACAGCGTGTTGTTTACCATGATCCCGGCGATGTACTTCATTGCGCTGACCTGGATGTACTTCATGGCACCGCGCAAGGTCGAAACGCTCAAGGACTGAATCTCGCTACGCATCGACCCGGCCGCTTCCTCGCAAGCGGCCTTTTTTTGCCTTGCAGAAACATCCCACAAAACTTTCCCTCAGATAAAACTGACAAAAGAACTGGAAATTACCCTGCCGGATCAGTGAAGCTTGGCGCCCGCTTAAACACCAGCACTTCACGACGGCCTGAAGCAACACGCGCGAACGGATTCCAGGGAGCAACCCATGCCGGCGATACGCTGGACCAGCCTGACGCTACTCATCCTCGGCTACTGTATTGCCCTGAGCTTTGGCGACCTCAGCCTGCCAGCGGCAGTGACATTTGGTCTGCTGGTGATGGCAGGCATCTGCGTAACGCAATTCAGCCAGCGAGCGGTGGTGTGCTTCGGTCACGGGTTATTCATCACCCTGGCTTTCGCTTTGGCGATTCACTGGCTGCCCGGCTTCTTCAGCGAGCGTGTCATCGCGGCTCAACGCTTCTCCCCCGAAGCCGCGCCATTCTCGATGTACTTCTATCTGGACAAACCACTGATCGGCATCTGGATTGTGCTGGCCTGTCCGTGGCTGTTACCGGCAATACCTGCAAGGCAGGCATTGAAAACCGCTGTATTGACCTTGCTCGGGACAAGTGCAGTCTGCATGACCCTGGCGGTCATGCTGGGCGTCACCGGCTGGTCGCCCAAATGGCCAGCGCAAGGCACGCTGTGGCTGTTGAACAACTTGTTGCTGGTCACCCTCACCGAAGAGCTGTTCTTTCGCGCCTATCTGCAGGGGGGCTTGCAGCGTCTGCTGCAACGCGTGCCTTATGGGCCAGCACTGGCGCTTTGTGCGGCCTCCTTGCTGTTCGGCCTGGCTCATTTGGGCAGCGGATGGCAATGGGCACTCCTGGCCGGAATCGCCGGAACAGGCTATGGCCTTGCCTACCGCTTCGGCGGATTACAGGCAGCGGTGGTCACACATTTCGGGCTCAATCTGTTGCATTTCAGCCTGTTCACGTATCCGGTTTTTGACCGCTGAGCCAGTCATCATCGTCGGTGACTTGTGGGTCATTTGGCAAAAATGCTCAATAAATGAGTATTTTTGTCGATAACGTCACAAAGCCCCAGCGGATCGGACAGCTCATGCGTAATAACCAGCCCATCACTCAGCGCGAACGGACATTCCCTGCACAACAGCGTTTGATTTCAACCACAGATGCCCGTGGCGTGATCACCTATTGCAACGACGCCTTCGTCGAAATCAGTGGTTTCTCTCGGGAAGAACTGCTCAACGCGCCCCACAATACCGTTCGACACCCCGACGTGCCGCCAGCAGTTTTCGAACATATGTGGAGCACGCTCAAGCAGGGCCTGCCGTGGATGGGCATCGTCAAAAACCGCAGCAAGAATGGCGATCATTACTGGGTCAACGCTTACGTCACGCCGATGTTCGAAAACCAGAAGGTCGTGGGCTTCGAATCAGTGCGGGTTAAACCGACTGCCGAACAGATCAAGCGTGCCGAGGCGCTTTACAGCCGCCTGAACAAGGGTAAATCAGCCGTTCCAGGCCGTGATAAATGGCTGCCGGTATTACAGGACTGGCTGCCATTCATTATGGTCAGCCAGCTCAGTTTCCTGATCGGCGTGTGGCTCAACACCAGTTGGGGCTTCGCTTTGGCTGCCGGTTTGTCCGTGCCATTGGGCCTGCTGGGCCTGTCCTGGCAGCAACGTGGCATCAAGCGCCTGCTGCGTCTGGCCGAGCAGACCACTTCTGATCCGCTGATTGCGCAGATGTATACCGACAGCCGTGGCCCGCAGGCCCGTCTGGAAATGTCGATCCTCAGTCAGGAAGCACGCTTGAAGACCTGTCTGACGCGTCTGCAGGACACGGCCGAGCAACTGACCGGTCAGGCACGCCTATCCAACAGCCTGGCCAATTCCAGCTCCAGTGGTCTGGAACGCCAGCGCGTCGAAACCGAACAAGTCGCCACCGCCATCAACCAGATGGCCGCCACGACCCAGGAAGTAGCCAGCCACGTGCAGCGCACCGCTGACGCCACTCAACAAGCCAACCAATTGACCCGTCGTGGCCGCGACATTGCCGGGGAAACCCGCGAAGCCATTCAACGCCTGTCCCGGGCGGTTGGCGAAACCGGCCTGACGGTGACCCAACTGGCTCAGGACAGCAACGAAATCGGCGGCGTGGTCGACGTGATCAAAGGCATCGCCGACCAGACCAACCTGCTAGCACTGAACGCGGCCATCGAAGCGGCCCGCGCCGGAGAAATGGGTCGCGGCTTCGCCGTCGTCGCTGACGAGGTACGCCAACTGGCGCAGCGCACCGCCGAGTCCACCGGGCAGATCCACGGCCTGATCGCCAAGCTGCAAAGCACTGCCAACGCCGCCGTGCAGACCATGAACACCGGCCATCGTCAGGCGGAAGAAGGCGTCGCTAAAGTGCTGGAAGCCGACGAAGCGTTGGTCGGCATCAGCGAAGCCGTCGCCAACATCACCGACATGACCACTCAGATCGCCGCTGCCACCGAAGAGCAAAGCTCGGTCGCCGAAGAGATCAGCCGCAACATCGCCACCATCGCAGACCTCGCCGACCAGACCTCCGGCGAAGCGCAACGCTCGGCCGTCCTCAGCGGTGAACTGACCGACACCGCCAACTCCCAGTACTCACTGGTGGAACGCTTTAATCGCTGATTATCCGGCGTTATCGAAAACCCCGGCAGACGTGTTCTGCCGGGGTTTTTTATTGGCTGTTGCCGTGTAAAGCGATGACGCAGGACTACAAAGTTAATGAAGTAGATTGTAGGCAACTTCTGAAAGTAAATAGATAGCGTTTATCTAATAGGTTTTTGGTATGCGGAGCGTTGACAGGCTGAACGGGTTCCGATTAGTTGATTTTCAGAGCTCACCCCATATAGATAATTACTGCCTAGGTAGACATTTTTGAGGGATGAGTTCTAAAAATTTAATTAATTGATGGTCGCGCTGAGAGGCGTGATCTGGAGAACCCATATGAACACTCAACACCTCTCCCTCGTTGCGCCAACCATACCAATTGCGCAGCCTGATGGACTGATCAAAACCAATGATCTAACCAGTGATGTAGTTATTTACTTTCCAATCTGGAAAGAAGCGCATCTTGGAGATAGCTGCCAATTGTTGCTGACTGGACGCCCAATAGGAGATATGAAAAAAATATCTGAATCAATGCTTGATCCAACCGTTGAGCTTAGTTTAACGATCCCTGTAGGACATTTGAATGAAAATGGCGTGTATTCCGTCGCATATCAAGTTACTGCGTACCCAGGGGGAGGTACAGCTGAGTCAGACGTAAAGCACATCCAGATTGATCGAACTCCTGCAGGCGGCCCTCTCCTCGGTCCTGTGCTGCTACCAGACCATGGATTTGGGATCCTCAGGGGGAAAATTCCCAGCTACGCAGGCATGGAACCCGGTGACGTGATCCAGACGGTCTGCAACGGAATTCAAGGCCCAACCTACCGCGTTCAACCGGAAAATCTCACAACCAGCCCCATCGAAGTTTCCTTCACTCAGGAGTTTCTTGAGGGCCTGTTCAGTGACCGGGTAACTATTACTTATCACGTAACCGACCGGGCGGGTAATCGCTCTATTCTTGCGCAGTCAGTTGAGCTGACCATACAGCGCTGATACTACAGCCACTCATTTGAATAGCAAAACAAAAAATCCTGTACGCGTTTGCGTGCGGGATTTTTATTATAGGCATGCGGGAAAAATCCGCGTGCGTGTTTGTACTTCACAGAACAAAACTATTTTCCGCCACACTGAATCGTATGAGTCATTTATCGGAAGCGTCTGACTTGACCTCGCATACGCGACATCCTCTAATACGCCCAACACATGCCATGGACGCAACGCGACAAGTTAAACAACACATTAAAATCTATCTGTCATTCAGGACGAAAAGATGAACGAAGAGTTCACACCCGGCGCACCACCCAATAAAAATTCCACCGTCGAGAAAGCCAGCGAACAGCCCGCACCGCTCAAGCAGGAAAATGCCCCTGAATTAACGCTTGTCTCTACCAACTCACATCCAGAAGGCGCGGACTCCACTGTGTCAATACAGCACCCTGACTTGAATATCTCCCGTTATTTGAAGGCACCCAGGCTGGCGAACGTCAAACCTAATACCGTCAGCTACGAACAGGCCAACGCCGGTGTCCACATCAATATTCCCGGCTCTGAGAAAATGCGCCTCGGCGATACGCTGGTGTTTTATTGGGGCCAGAACAAATCCTCGACCCTGATTCGTTTACGCTCTATCAGCAAGGACAGCACGGTACGAGTCCTGTGCGTCAGCTACGATCTCATCGCCCAGGTGCAGTATGGTCTGGTGGACGTTTATTACGAGGTGCATCGCGACCAGTATCTGATCGGCACTTCTCCTGCAGTACGTGTCACGGTCAATCGCGATCCAGCGCCTGCGAGGCAAAGACCAAAACGGAGTAATGGCCCCGGTAGCTCGACAGCGAATGCCTGACGGTCCATGAAAAGCGATAACCCCCGACGATTGCTCGACGGGGGTTATTCACTGTTGTGATGCCCTTTGCAGACTCAGGTCATCTGAAGATAGGGGCGCAATCCGACTAAAACGCGAATTTCAATCCCACGTTTGCGCCCCAAGGCTGCTCGACCTGCTTGCCTTTCATGTAATCGAAATCGGCATGCAGTTGTAGACGCTCGGACAAGGACACCGAAACCCCGGCCCCCACTTCGGCTCGAGAGCCGAACAAATCATTGTCAAACCGTGTGGAGTTGACCTTGACTTCGTTATCTCGGGAGAACTCCTGAGCCGCCGCCAAGCGCAGATAGGGTCGCACCACGCCGCCATCCTTGAGGGTGATGCTGCGCCCTGCCGATGCCCCGACCTTGGCCAATAGCGATTGGGTCTGTTTGTTGCGAGCCTGCATACCGTTATCCAACGCATAGCTGTCACCTTTAACCCAAACGCTGGAAAATTGCGCATAGGGTTCGAGGAAATAGCCATCGTCAAAACGGATGTTTCTGCCAAACTCCAGCGATCCACCAAGACCGATGCTCTCATAATTCCCTTTGGCTTTCGCACCGTCGCTCATGGCGACTTTGGATTCATTGCGAAACCGGTTGAGCTTGAGAATAGCGTCCAGGTAATAACCGTCGTCCAGCAACCAGGTACCGTACCCTCCCACGTAATAACTGCCGATCTTGCCGCTGGTACCTTGCCCAATCGCCAGATCGTTTTTGCTGTAACCGGCCATCAAGCCCAATGACAACTGCCCGACACTTACCGGCAGTGGTGCATCCGCGCCCAACGAAAGGCCGCTCTGATTGTTTCGATAATCAACCCCATCACCTGTGCTGGCATTGAATCGGCTGCCATAAGCACGCATCCAGCCGCCACCCTGTTCATGGCCACGTACCTCGCCTATGCGGCTACGCAACGTGCTCAGTTCGCTGTTCCAGATGTTCGGAGCCGCGTTGAACAGCGCCAGCACACTTTGAGTAGACGGGGTGATGCCCCTGCCGGAACCGACGATGAACCAGTCATCGCCCTGCTGCTCCAGCTCGTAGGAATAGACGCCCAGATCCGCACGCCCGCCCAAAAGACTGAACTGCGCATCGCCCCCGTCGGTGTCCACGAGCAGCAACCGCTGCATGTCGGGGTCGACCGCTTGAGCGCCAGTGTTTTTCACATACAAGCCATGATTACCAGTGGCCTGGCCCTCGACCCGCAATAAATCGCCTTGGCGTTCGTCCAGATTGACCCGCATATCAAAAGTCCCGCGACCGGAAAGTTCGCCCAGGGTAAGCGTCTTGTGCGCTCCCTCGCCGAAACTCACCCGCCCGCCCCGCATCGCCAGCGAGTTCACCTGACTACTATCCGCCAGTGTCCAGCTTGCACCGGAGTTGATCGCCAACTTATCACTATTGATGATATTGCCGGTGAGTTGGGCGTTGCGTTGCAGGGTAACGTTCAGGGTGCTGGTGGTGTCGGCGACGAGGTTGCCGTTGAGGGTGCTGTTGTCGACGATTAAATTTACAGTGCTCAGATTATCGGCTTCCAGCAAGTTGCCATTACCTGACAGCAACGTGGATCTATTTTGAATGGTGATATCGGCAATCGCACCATCGCTGCCTGCCTCCTTCGGAGCAAAACTGATGGCCGCGCCTTCGACGCCCTCCACAACGGAGCTGTCGATGAGTATCGTACTCAGAGGTTGAACTGGAATGCCTGAGGAATCCAAGGCAAGCGCCACATTTATTCCGTTGTACTGACCGCGTACATGACTATTTTCGGACACCGACAAGGTTGCCCCCACAACATCGATACCAATGCCTTTGTTCTCTGCCGACTCTGCACCGTAGACACGGCTGTCAGCAATCGTTAAAGAACGGTTTGCGCCTAAATTTATCGCCATGCCTAACCCTGATAAATCACTGGAGCGCACGACTCCCTCGGAGCCACTACCACCAAAGCGCAATGCATATCCTGTCTCATTACGAATGACCGACCGTTCAATAGTCGCCTCACCGATATCAACCCTGATCCCTCCATTCACTACGCCATCACTTACATTGATAGCCGACTCCATAACCAATACCGAATTGACTACGCCGCCATTAATTATATTGAGAACCCCCCCCTTAGTAACATGATACGAATCGACCGGGGTAGAAGCGTCAACCGTCTTTACAACACCCTCTACCGGAACCACCTGTGTCAATTGACCCCCGATAAAAACCCCCCCTTTATTAACCGTTATATGTTGCTCTTGAGGCAAATTCGAGTGACTCGCCCAAGCATCCATACCAGGAGCCGCCCCAATAAAAAAAGCGACTGCGATACGCCCCACACCAGATTGCAAATAACGTATTTCGTACGACACAAATTCGTCTCCCTATTTAACAGAAGACGCATTCTTCTCGACTTAATCACGGGACTACTACCTAACGCCAGCAGAGAATAGTAGGAAAACTCCTAGAACAATGAGCTTATTTCCTACATACACAGGAATTTTGTAGGAAACTTCTGAAAATTTCAGAAAGGTAAGATTTATCTACCACCTTCGGTTGACGTCCTGAGAAAAAAACGATTACTTCCGCCCTAACTTGAAATCAAGCAATGACACAAACGTCGCTGTGAATTTTCCAGGTTATTACTTCAGAGGTTCACGCTATAAGCGGACCTCTATACGAATCGTAAATAATATCAAAAAAGGAATTAAACAATGGAAGCTACACAGAGAAAACCTCTCATTGTCCCGCAGTATCGAAAAGCAAAACAGGAAACAGTTGTTCACGAGAAGCCAGATGTACCGGTCGCCTTCCATGACGACGACACACCAGGCCTGCTACCGATCTCTGCACTGGAACGTCCCGTAACCGTCACACTAAAAGTCTGGCCGGGTGCACGCCCCGGATATACCTATCAACTAGTCTGGGACAACGTGCCTTACGGCGACGCAGAGTTCATTAGCGAAGATGAGCAACCGGGCGACCCTCTCACGCTACAAATCCCGGTCAGCCTGTTGGATGAAGGTGTCCACATGCTGCAATACCGAACTTACAACCCGTTGAGTCAGATAGCAAATCGCTCGTTCCCTTACATGGTGGTTATTGATAAAACACCACCAGGCTCCCCGGAGTTGAGCCAGATTCAATTTCCTCCTGAAGTGCAGAACGGCCTCACGGCTGCCGAACTCGCACAACTGGGGGGCAGACTGGAAGCGCATATTGCCGGCTATACCGGCATGGCTAAACACGACCTTATTCAGACAATGTGGGGTAACACCCCAGGACCGAGCACAGACGTCGATGAAGATGACATGGGGCTTAATCAGGTTTCGGTGACATTCACCAAGAGCTTTCTGGAGAGTCTGGGTGAACAGGAGCAACCGGTCACGTACCGGGTGACTGACCGGGCTGGGAACCTTTCAATTGAGTCGAATCCGGTACCCGTAATCTTGAGGCTCCAGGAAATCCCATCGGACTATCCTGCCCCAATCATTGACCCGGATCTGGGTAATCTGATTGACCATGCCGAGGCTCTGGTTGGTGTAACGGTCGATATTCCTCACTACGACAATGCCAGCGCACTGGATCAGATTCGACTTTTCTGGGGAGAGAGCAACCCTATGCTCCCCGTGTCCTTACCGCCGGGCAATGAAGACGAAGATATTGTTCTTTCTCTGCGCGTGCCATTTGAAACCATCAATGCGCTACCTCCCGGAGGGGTCAAGGTCTCTTATGAGGTATCCCGACAAAATGAAGTCGTCGGCACCTCGCTCATCAGCACTGTCGATGTGTTCCTGACGCTTCCTGTGACGAGTCCTCTGACAGCCCTGACGGTACAAGGAACCAGTATTGAGAACCCAAATACCACCGACAACTTTATTGACGAGGATGATTACGAGCTTAACGGTCGTGGCATCGTGGCCTGGAACCGGGACTTCCAGGTTAGCGATGATCTGAATCTTTATTGGGGTGATCAACAAAAACTTCAGTGGTATCAGATTAAAGCTACCGATGTCAGTGCGGAGAAGGATCTGATGATCCCGATTGACAACGGAATTCTGAAACTTCAAGGCACGGGCGCTGAAATTCCGGTGTATTTCACTCTGGTGCGAAACGGTAACCCCAACCCTGCGAAAGCTCCGATACAGTCAGTAGTTGTTCGATCCAGAGAAGAGTTGCCTGGTGGTCCAGACGGATTGGAGGGGCCGCAATTCAAACTGAACTCCGGAGGCTACATCGCTCCTGTACTGAACCCAAATGGCGCCGACTTGCTGATAGTACCTTATATCAACATTGCCAAAGATCAGAAAGTAACATTGAGCTTCAAAGGCTTTGATGATGACAACACCCCCATTGAAGCGTCGAATTATACGGCTGCACGGGAGCTGGATGAGTTTGACATCATTGATGGCTACACATTCACCGTGCCATATCGAAACTTAAGAATGATCTGTACCGGATTCGCAGAGGTGAGTATCAAAGTTGAGCCACCACCAGGCAGTAACCAAAGTGCCGTAAACTCTACTGTGACGCGCGCACCTGTTCATATGCTGGACTCAGCCGAGTTGACTTGTACATTTCGATAAACATAGACACAGCGGGCCAAGGGCCCGCTGCATCCTGCAGATATAACTAGGAAAAATCATGCTTAATCAAAAAGATATTCCCTCGCCAGAACTTGACGCACCCTCCGTGCCAAGCGCACTTGATAATGGAATTATCCCTATCGAGTATTTAAATAAACCGCTAATGGTAGAGTTCGATGTGTGGAGCGCGGCGCGCCCTCAATTTACTTATCAACTTCTGTTTGATGACATGCTCATAGGCCCGGAAAAAACAATCGATGATGAGCAGCCAGGAGAGCGCCTGACGCTTGAAATCCCTGTTGCACTCATGAATGAAGGCCTGCATTACGTCGGCTATAGAACCAAAAATCCGTTTAGCGAACTCACTGACGATTCATTCACCACTCGAATCGAAATCGACCGCACCGCCCCCGGCAATCCACTCCTCGCCCCAATCATCTTCCCGGTCGCCATCCAGAACGGCCTGACTTCAGCCGAGCTGGACGCTCTGGGAAACAAATTGCCCGGCAAGATCGCAAGCTACAGCGATATGAAAGAAGGCGATGTGATCCGCACTTACTGGGGCACTGTGGAAGGACCTGTGGCAATCGTTGGCAGTGATGACATGGGCCTGCAGCGAGTCATGGTGGATATTTCCCGGGAGTTTCTGGAGCACATTGGTGATATCGAGGCATCGGTCTTCTACACCGTGACTGATCTGGCGGGCAATCTTTCGGCGAATGCCCAGGCAGTACAGGTCAAATTGCAGCTTCGGGTATTGCCTGAGCTACCGTTGCCGGTGGTGAAGGAAGCCAATGGCGATACGCTCGATCCGGTCAACGCGACACAGGGTGCAACGGTGGTGGTGGGTGCCTTCGCGCAGCTGGCCCGCGGGGATCGCGTAGAGGTGCAGTGGCGCGGACCTGATGCAAGTGACAGCAAGGAAAAGACGATTACCGATGCCGATGCAGGCAGGGATCTTGAGATGCTGTTCTCGGCAACCCTGGTGGAGGCGAATAAGGGTCAGACGGTCTCGATCACTTATGACGTCCTGCGCGCCAATGGTAGTGTGCAAACGTCCGGAACGTTGCTGCTGAAAATTCAGGCTGGCGTGACCCGCCTCCCCGCCCCAACCATGGACACCGTCGGCGCCGCCGGCCTGCTCACCCCTTCACATATCCCCGATTCCGGTGCAACGGTGCGGGTGGGGTATTCGGATATGAGCAGTGGCGACAGTGTGGTCGTTACCTGGGAAGGTACAACCCGCTACAGCACGCCGGCACAGGTGATCGGCGGCGATGCGCAGTTGCAGTTCAATATCCCCAAAGCCCTCATTAACCAGAACATCGGTAGCTCTGCGAGTGTGACGTATACCGTGACGCGGGCGGGTACGGCGGTGGTTTCTGCGCCGCTGTGGTTGCGGGTTCAACAGGGCATGAACTTCGACACGTCGCCTGTGAGCCTGGGCGGGAAGGTTTATCTGATTCCCGGTCGGCCGGATGTCCTGCCAGACTTTCCGGCAGGTACAACGGTGCGGCGCATTGCCAGTGGCGGGCAAGCGCCTTATGCCTATGTATCCAGTGACGCTCGCATCGCCCATGTGGATGAGAGTGGCCTGACTTCGGTTCGGGGCAACGGGACGGCGAGGATTTCGGTGACGGATGCACTCGGTGAAACGAAGAGCTATACGGTCACGGTCAGTGGCGTTATTCAATGCATCGGGCTGGGCTCTGGCAAATATGCGCAGATGACTGCTGCCGCTGCAGGTCAGGATGCGCGTATCCCCTCGATTGATGAGCTGAATCAGATCTTCAATGCTTACGGCAATCGCTGGCCAATGGGTGATGGGCTGTACTGGTCGTCCACGGTGGCAGCGCAGAACCTGGTGGGGATGAAGTGGTACCTCATCAAAAACCTGGTGACCGGCGCGAACTTCAAAGTGCTGGAGCACAGCATCAGCCTTGGCGTAGGTATTCGCTGACCGGTGATGCTGCGGGTTCAGACTGAAACCGGATGTCCGGGCGGCGCACTGCCTATCCAGTGCGCCGCCCTTCTCTCCACCCTCCAAACCACATACCTGCTCAGCAAGGAGCACGTTCATGAGCGCGTCCGCAATGCCTCGTAAATCGCGGCTTAGCCCCCCGCCCTGCAAGGGCAGCTTCCAGGCTGTGGTCAATCAACACCCTTTGATCGTATCTTCGCTTTCGGCAAGTCTGACGTTACGACCGGAGCTGTCACCGACGACTCGGCAGTGGATCTGGAAGGTCATCGCCGAGGGCAGGATCGGCCGTAAACGCGCCAGTATCGGCCTGTTCTTCGATCGGGATCTGCCCTTGGGCACTCACGACCTGGTGGCCAGTGAGTACATCAGAGTCGTCTATCACCAGACACCCAACAGCCAGAACATCATCTATCACTCGGGGCATATTCAGGCCGGGCAACTGACGCTGCTTGAGGCCGACCTGTCCGCGCAACATCTGAGGGGTGAGTTCGGCTTCAGCATTTCCGCCGTGGACTTCGCAGTGACCGGGGGTGAGTTCGATCTGCACTGCCTGCCGACTTAACCGAGCAGGTCGGCGATACGTTTCGCGGTGTTGGCCAGGCAGTCTTCGTAGCTGATGCCTGCCGACTTCAAGGGCTTGAGGTCATGATTGGCGGCGGGAATCCACAACACGTCAATCGCAGGGGACAGCGTGTAGCCAGCGACGCTTTCCTTGTTACCCAGCGCATCCCGCTCACCCTGCACGATCAAGGTCGGCGCTTGCAGATCTGCGAGGTGCGCGACCCGAGGTTTTTCCGGTTTGCCTGCCGCATAGAACGGATAACCCAGACACACCAGCGCATCCACTTGCAGCTCATCCGCGATCAGGCTGGCCATACGCCCGCCCATGGACTTGCCGCCAATGGCCAGGCACCCAGTGACATGGGGTCGCACACTGGCATACACCTCACGCCAGCAGTCCAGTAATTGCGCCTGGGGATTCGGCGGCCGACGGCGTCCGTCGACCCGGCGTTGCGCCATGTAGGGAAACTCGAAACGCAACACGTTGACGCCTTGCGCGGCAAGGCGCGCAGCCATGTCGTTCATGAAGTCGCTGTCCATCGGCGCACCCGCGCCATGGGCCAGAACAAGCGTCGCCACGGGCTTGCTTCGTGGGTCTGTGAACGCCTGATTCCATAACCAGCCCCGGTCTTTTGCCAGGTGCGCACATTGATCTTCGTCAATACCGGCACTTTGCCCAATGCTCATGCTTGCCTCGCTTTTGATGAGTCTGCCAATAACCCGGAGCTAAACCTGTGCGTAGCGCCCCGATCTGGCCTGGATGGGAAATATAACTAAATGAACACAACTAACAGTACCGCCTACAACTATCAGGTGGTCCGCCAGTTCGTCATTATGACGGTGATCTGGGGGATTGTCGGGATGGGTCTAGGCGTGTTTCTCGCGGCCCAACTGGTCTGGCCCGAACTCAACTTCGATCTTCCCTGGACAAGCTTCGGTCGTTTGCGTCCGTTGCACACCAACGCGGTGATTTTTGCCTTCGGCGGCTGCGCACTGTTTGCCAGCTCTTATTACTCGGTGCAGCGCACCTGCCAGACAACACTGTTCCAGCCGAAACTGGCAGCGTTCACGTTCTGGGGCTGGCAACTGGTGATCCTGCTGGCAGCCATCAGCCTGCCGCTGGGCTACACCAGTTCCAAGGAATATGCCGAGCTGGAATGGCCCATCGATATCCTGATCACTGTTGTATGGGTGGCGTATGCCATCGTGTTTTTTGGCACCCTGGCCACGCGCAGGACCAAACATATTTATGTCGGCAACTGGTTCTTCGGTGCGTTCATCCTCACGGTTGCCGTGCTGCACATCGTCAATAACCTGGAACTGCCGGTCAGCCTGACCAAATCCTACTCGCTGTACTCCGGTGCCACCGATGCCATGGTCCAGTGGTGGTACGGGCATAACGCGGTGGGCTTTTTCCTGACCGCAGGCTTTCTGGGGATGATGTACTACTTCGTGCCCAAGCAGGCCGAACGTCCGGTGTATTCCTACCGGCTGTCCATCGTGCATTTCTGGGCGTTGATTACCCTGTACATCTGGGCCGGGCCGCACCACTTGCATTACACCGCCCTGCCCGACTGGGCGCAGTCGCTGGGTATGGTGATGTCGCTGGTCCTGCTGGCGCCGAGCTGGGGCGGGATGATCAACGGCATGATGACCCTCTCCGGCGCTTGGCATAAGTTGCGTAGCGACCCGATATTGCGGTTCCTCGTGGTGTCCCTGGCGTTCTACGGCATGTCGACCTTTGAAGGTCCGATGATGGCGATCAAGACCGTCAACGCTCTCTCCCACTACACCGACTGGACCATCGGCCACGTTCACGCCGGTGCGCTGGGTTGGGTCGCGATGATCTCCATCGGTGCGCTGTACCACATGATCCCGAAAGTCTTCGGCCGCCCGCAGATGCACAGCATCGGCCTGATCAACGCCCACTTCTGGCTCGCCACGATTGGCACCGTGCTCTACATCGCGTCGATGTGGGTCAACGGCATCACTCAAGGCCTGATGTGGCGTGCAATCAATGAAGACGGCACCTTGACCTACTCCTTCGTCGAAACACTGGTGGCCAGCCATCCCGGCTTCATCGTGCGTCTGGCTGGGGGCGCGATCTTCCTGCTGGGCATGTTGCTGATGGCCTACAACACCTGGCGCACCGTCCGGTCGTCCAGTCACGTTGAAGCCGCCGCCGCTGCGCAGATGGCCTGAGGAGCTCGCTATGAGACATGAAACGATCGAGAAAAACGTCGGCCTGCTGATGATCCTGATGGTACTGGCCGTCAGCATCGGCGGGCTGACGCAAATCGTCCCGCTGTTCTTTCAGGACGTGACCAACAAACCGGTTGAGGGCATGAAGCCTTACACCGCGCTGCAACTGGAAGGCCGCGATATCTATATTCGCGAAGGCTGTGTGGGCTGCCACTCGCAGATGATCCGCCCGTTCCGCGCCGAGACAGAACGCTATGGCCACTATTCGGTAGCGGGTGAAAGCGTCTGGGATCACCCATTTCTGTGGGGCTCCAAACGTACCGGCCCAGACCTGGCCCGTGTTGGCGCCCGTTACTCGGATGACTGGCACCGGGCGCATTTGTACAACCCGCGCAACGTCGTGCCCGAGTCGAAAATGCCTGCCTATCCCTGGCTGGTGACCCAGCCGGTGGACAGCCGCTACACCGAAGCCAAGGTCAAGGCTATGCGCACTCTGGGCGTGCCCTACACCGATGACGATATCAGTGGTGCGGTTGCCTCCCTCAAAGGCAAGACCGAGATGGACGCGCTGATTGCCTACCTGCAAGTGCTCGGCACTGCCATCAAGAGCAAGAGGTGAGCCATGGATATTCAGGATCTACGCGGCGTTGGCACGCTGATCGTGGCCATCGCATTCATCGGTATGTCGCTCTGGGTGTTCAGCAGCCGACGCAACGCTGAGTTCGCCGAAGCTCGCCTGGCACCGTTTGCCGACGAGCCGTTGCCATCCCCGGTAATCGAGCAACTTTCAAAAGAGCAGTCTGCTGTGCGGAGTAACCAGCCATGACCACCTTCTGGAGCACCTACATTTGCGTGCTGACCCTTGGCAGCCTGATCGGCCTGACCTGGCTGTTGATCGGTACCCGCAAGGGCGAAACCAAAGGCAGCACAGACCAGACCATGGGGCACAGCTTCGATGGCATCGAGGAGTTTGACAATCCACTGCCCAAGTGGTGGTTCATGTTGTTTGCCGGGACGCTGGTCTTCGCGATTGGCTACCTGATCGTGTATCCGGGGCTGGGCAACTGGAAAGGCATCGCCCCCGGCTACGAAAACGGCTGGACCGGGGTCAACGAATGGCAGAAGGAAATGGACAAGGCAGACGCCCGCTTCGGACCGATCTTTGCCAGATTTGCGGCCATGCCGGTGGAAGAAGTTGCTCAGGATCCGCAAGCGCTGAAAATGGGCAGCCGCCTGTTTGCCTCGAATTGCTCGGTCTGCCACGGCTCGGACGCCAGAGGGGCTTACGGCTTCCCGAACCTGACCGATAACGACTGGCGCTGGGGCGGCTCCGCTGACACGATCAAAACCACCATCATGGCAGGCCGTGTGGCGGCCATGCCGGCCTGGGGCACGATCATCGGCGAAGACGGTGTAAAAAACGTGGCGGCCTACGTGCGCCACTCCCTGGCGGGACTGCCACTGCCCGCTGATGACAAAGCGGATCTGGCCGCCGGACAGCAAGTGTTCAGCTCCACGTGTGTAGCCTGTCATAGCGCAACGGGTAAAGGCATCGAAGTCATGGGCGCCCCAAACCTCACACAGCCGGGCGGTTTCATCTACGGCACCAGCCTGGCGCAGTTGCAGCAGACCATTCGTCTTGGTCGCCAAGGTCATATGCCTGCTCAGGCCGATTTATTGGGCAATGACAAAGTACAGCTGCTGGCCGCTTATGTTTACAGCCTGTCGAAGGGTCCTGATCAACTCGTCGACAAGGGTAAAGCGGCGCGGTAGCAAAAAGAGCAACACTGTGGACCCCTTCAACGCCGCACCCTGCAACAGGGTGCGGTGGTCCCTTTCCCCCGCCATTTCCTTCATCCCGCAGTTCCGTAGGACCGGCTTCAGCCGGGAGGCCGTCGGCACATTCACCAAACCTTCTTCGCCAGAAATACCGTCCTCCCGGCTAAAGCCGGTCCTACAGGATTGCGCCTATCCTCTCCCGCCTTTCGGAATTAAGATTGTCCGTTAATCACGCATCAAGTCACCCGCCTTGCACCCTCCAGAAAATTTCTGTCCACCGGGACAGGTTTTTCCTTTACGCTCCGCGTCGGAATATGCCTGAAACGGCCGCTGAGCATGCCTGCGCCGGGTTTCATGGGTTAATAACGCTCACACTCTGATAAATAGTCGAACCGTGGAACCTGATAATGAGCACAGCAAACAGTCCGACTGCTTATAACTATAAGGTGGTCCGCCAGTTCGCCATCATGACGGTGGTCTGGGGCATCCTGGGCATGGGGCTTGGCGTTTTCATCGCCGCACAGCTGGTCTGGCCGGAACTGAACCTGGGCCTGGAGTGGACCAGTTTCGGACGCCTTCGCCCTTTGCACACCAATCTTGTGATCTTTGCGTTCGGCGGCTGCGCGCTCTTCGGTACGTCTTATTACGTGGTGCAACGCACTTGCCAGACCCGGCTGATTTCCGATGGCATGGCGGCGTTCTCATTCTGGGGCTGGCAAGCGGTCATCGTCAGCGCCATCATCACCTTGCCGATGGGTTACACCACCTCCAAGGAATACGCCGAACTGGAATGGCCCATAGCAATTCTGCTGACCATCGTCTGGGTGGCGTATGGCGCGGTGTTCTTCGGCACTATCGTCAGGCGAAAGACCCGACACATCTATGTGGCCAACTGGTTCTACGGCGCATTTATAGTCGTCACCGCCATGCTGCACATCGTTAACCACATCTCGTTGCCCGTCAGCCTGTTCAAATCCTACTCAGCCTACGCGGGTGCCACCGATGCGATGATTCAATGGTGGTACGGCCATAACGCAGTGGGTTTTTTCCTGACGACCGGCTTCCTCGGCATGATGTATTACTTCGTGCCCAAGCAGGCTGAGCGGCCGATCTATTCATATCGTTTGTCCATCGTGCACTTCTGGGCACTGATCACCCTGTACATCTGGGCCGGTCCGCACCATTTGCACTACACCGCCCTGCCCGACTGGGCGCAATCGCTGGGCATGGTGATGTCGATCATTCTCCTCGCGCCGAGCTGGGGCGGAATGATCAACGGCATGATGACCCTCTCCGGCGCCTGGCATAAATTGCGTACCGACCCGATCCTGCGGTTTCTGGTGGTGTCCCTGGCGTTCTATGGCATGTCAACCTTTGAAGGCCCGATGATGGCCATCAAGACGGTCAACGCCCTTTCCCACTACACCGACTGGACCATCGGCCACGTGCATGCAGGCGCACTCGGCTGGGTGGCGATGATCACCATCGGCGCGACGTATCACATGATCCCCAAGGTGTTTGGTCGGCCACAGATGCACAGCATCGGCCTGATCAACGCGCACTTCTGGCTGGCAACCATTGGCACCGTGCTGTACATCGCGTCCATGTGGGTCAACGGTATTACCCAGGGCCTGATGTGGCGGGCGATCAACGACGACGGCACGCTGACTTATTCCTTCGTTGAGGCCCTGCAGGCAAGCCATCCGGGTTATATCGTGCGAATGGTCGGCGGTGCGACTTTCGCCAGTGGCATGCTGTTCATGGCGTACAACGTCTGGCGCACTGTGCGTGCTTCGACCCCGGATGAAGCTGAAGCCGCGGCCCAAATCGCTGTCGTGGGAGCTCACCGATGAAGCACGAACTCCTCGAAAAAAACATTGGCCTCCTGGCCCTCTGCATGGTCATCGCCGTCAGCATCGGTGGCCTGACGCAAATCGTCCCGCTGTTTTTTCAGGACGTGACCAACAAACCGGTGGAGGGCATGAAGCCGCGCACCGCGTTGGAAGTCGAAGGCCGTGACGTGTACATCGCCAACGGCTGTGTCGGTTGTCATTCGCAGATGATTCGCCCGTTCCGCGCCGAAACCGAACGCTATGGTCACTACTCGGTAGCGGGCGAAAGCGTCTGGGATCACCCGTTCCTGTGGGGTTCCAAACGCACCGGGCCGGACCTGGCGCGAGTCGGCGGTCGCTACTCGGACGACTGGCATCGGGCGCACCTCTACAACCCGCGCAACGTCGTGCCCGAGTCGAAAATGCCTGCCTATCCGTGGCTGGTCGAGAAGCATCTGGATGGCAAGGACACCGCGAAGAAAATGGAAGTCCTGCGCACCCTGGGGACACCTTATACCGACGAAGACATCGCCGGCGCTCAGGCCGCAGTGAAAGGCAAAACCGAAATGGATGCACTGGTGGCCTATCTGCAAGGCCTCGGCACCGTCATTAAAAGCAAGCGGTGATCTGGATGGATATCGGGATGATTCGGGGTCTTGGCACCCTGGTGGTGATGGTGGCCTTCATCGGTCTGGCGCTCTGGGTGTTCAGCCCCCGGCGCAAGTCAGAGTTTGACGATGCAACCCTGTTGCCCTTCGCGGACGATCCCGAAGCGATCAAAAAGGTCGAGCAGGAAAAAGCGTCCAGGAGCAAGTCATGAGCACATTCTGGAGTCTGTACGTCACCGTCCTGACGTTGGGCACGATATTCGCCCTCACCTGGCTACTGCTCTCGACTCGCAAGGGCCAGCGCGATGACACCACCGAAGAAACCGTCGGCCACGCCTTCGACGGCATTGAGGAGTACGACAATCCGCTGCCCAAGTGGTGGTTCATGCTGTTTATCGGCACGATTATTTTTGCTCTGGGTTACCTGGTGCTGTATCCCGGCCTGGGTAACTGGAAAGGTCTCTGGCCGGGCTACGGTTACATGAACACCGAGAAGCAAATCGAGTTCTCCGACGGCCAGACAGGCTGGACGGCCGTGCATGAATGGGAGAAGGAAATGGCGCGCTCCGAGGCGCGTTTCGGGCCGGTCTACGCCAAGTTTGCGTCGATGCCCATCGAAGAAGTCGCCAAGGATCCCCAGGCCCTGAAGATGGGTGGCCGCCTGTTTGCGTCCAACTGTTCGGTGTGTCACGGCTCCGACGCCAAAGGCGCTTATGGCTTTCCGAACCTGACCGATGCCGACTGGCGTTGGGGCGGCGAGCCGGAAACCATCAAGGCCACGATCATGGGCGGCCGCCACGCTGTGATGCCCGCGTGGGGGGACGCCCTCCAGGATCAAGGCGTGCGCGACGTCTCGGCGTACGTGCTGACCGCGCTCAGCGGTCGCAAATTACCGGAAGACGCCAAGGCTGATCCGGTGGCCGGGCAGAAGATATTCGCCACCACCTGCGTCGCCTGCCACGGCCCGGAAGGCAAAGGCATGCAAGTATTGGGAGCACCAGACTTGACTCATCCTGGGGGGTACATCTACGGATCCAGCTACGCGCAACTGCAACAAACCATCCGCTACGGTCGTCAGGGTCAGATGCCTGCACAGCAAGCGATTCAGGGCAATGACCGGGTGCATATGCTGGCGGCGTATGTGTATAGCTTGTCGCGGGGGGACAAACCTCAAGAACCTGGGCAGGCTTCAAAATGAACAGGTAGGAGCGAACTTGTTCGCGAGGCGATATATCTGACACGCCGCCTCGCCAACAAGTTGGCTCCTACCATGACCGCGTTGCGAACAAAAACCTGCACATCATCTGCACGTCAATTGATCCGAATCAGCACTCTTTACACCTGTTTGCACCAAGATTCGCCGCGACCCACTCACGAAGACTGCAGGCGTATCATTGCCTTCATACCGCCACGCTCCTGACCACAGAGGCATTTTTCCACTGCCGTGGGACACACCGATGAGCAATAACATTCCGGTCGTCAACGTCACGCCACCGCCTGAAAGCGGTAACCAGACGGTCGACCTCTACGCCTCGCGGGAAAAGATCTACACCCGCGCGTTCACCGGCCTGTTCCGCAATCTGCGCATGCTCGGCGGCGCCCTGCTGTTCCTGATTTACTTCGGTACGGTCTGGCTGAACCGGGGTGGACATCAGGCGGTGTGGTGGAACCTGCCGGAGCGCAAGTTCTACATCTTCGGCGCGACCTTCTGGCCGCAGGATTTCATCCTGCTCTCGGGCATCCTCATCGTCAGCGCGTTCGGCCTGTTTTTCATCACGGTCTACGCCGGTCGGGTGTGGTGCGGCTACACCTGCCCGCAAAGTGTCTGGACATGGATTTTCATGTGGTGCGAAAAGGTCACCGAAGGCGACCGCAACCAGCGCATCAAGCTCGATAAAGCGCCCATGAGCGCGAACAAATTCGGGCGTAAATTCGCCAAACACAGCCTGTGGCTGTTAATTGGCTTCCTCACCGGGCTGACGTTTGTCGGCTACTTCTCGCCCATTCGCGACCTGATTACAGAATTGTTCACCGGTCAGGCCGACAGCTGGGCATATTTCTGGGTTGGCTTCTTTACCCTCGCGACTTACGGCAATGCGGGCTGGCTCCGTGAGCAGGTGTGCATTTACATGTGCCCCTACGCGCGGTTTCAGAGTGTGATGTTCGACAAGGACACCCTGATCGTTTCCTACGACCCACGCCGTGGCGAGAAGCGTGGCCCGCGTAAAAAAGATCAGGACTACACGGCGCAAGGTCTGGGCGATTGCATCGATTGCACGATGTGCGTGCAGGTCTGCCCCACCGGCATCGACATCCGTGACGGTCTGCAAGTGGAGTGCATTGGGTGCGCCGCCTGCGTCGACGCCTGTGACAGCATCATGGACAAGATGAACTACCCGCGCGGGTTGATCAGCTACACCACCGAACACAATTTATCAGGCCAGGTTACCCACACGTTGCGACCTCGATTGATTGGCTACGCGGCAGTGCTGCTGGTGATGATCGGCCTGCTGGTCTCGGCGTTCTTCATGCGCTCGCTGGTCGGTTTCGACGTCAGCAAGGACCGCGTGCTGTACCGGGAAAACGCCGAAGGCCGGATCGAAAACGTCTACAGCCTTAAGGTCATGAACAAGGACCAGGTGGATCACACCTATGTGCTGGACGCTACGGGCTTGCCGGACCTGAAGTTACAGGGAAGGCGTGAATTCAAAGTGGCGGCCGGGGATATTTTCAGTATGCCGGTGGAGCTGTCCATCGCGCCCGAAAAACTGCCATCAAGCACCAACGAGGTGATTTTCATCCTCAAGGACGCCGACGGCGATGCCCATGCCGAGACCAAAAGCCGGTTCATCGGCCCGCAAGTCCGTTAGCCACACACTTCGTAAAGAGAAATGCCGATGCCCGTCGCAACCGCCCAAAGCCCATGGTACAAGCACCTCTGGCCATGGATCCTCATTGGCGTTCTCACCTGTTCGGTGACGCTCTCGCTGACCATGGTGACCATCGCGGTGAATAACCCTGACAATCTGGTCAACGACAATTATTACGAAGCGGGCAAAGGCATTAACCGCTCACTGGACCGCGAACTGCTGGCACAGACCCTGAGGTTGCGTGCCAGCCTGCATCTGGATGAACTGACGGGTGAAGCCGCGCTGCGCCTGACGGGCAACAGCAGGCCGCGGACCCTGGAACTGAACCTGATCTCCCCGACCCAACCGCAGAAGGATCGCAAGATCATTCTGATCCAGAGCAACCCGGAGCCTGATCGCTACATCGGGCAACTGACTGATAAAGTCGAAGGGCGTAGGTTTGTCGAGTTGCTGGGCGTTGAAAACGGCCAGACCTGGCGGCTGTTCGAGGAAGAACAGATCAGCCACGACAAAGACCTTGCACTGGGAGATGAAGCGATTCAGGGTGCGGAAGATTTGAGGAAGTGAGCGCACCGCATAATCGCGGCGGGAACTGCCCTGGCGTCCATGGCACCGCGCTGTCGCGCAGCAAACACAGGACCCGTAGGAGCTGCCGAAGGCTGCGATCGCGGTGTATCAGGAGAAATGCATCGCAGCCTTCGGCAGCTCCTACAGAAAATGCATTTCAATCCAGTATTTTGCTGTTGTTTGATGAGGGCGAACTTGTTCGCGAGGCGGTGTGCCTGAATAACCGCGTCAGGCCCTCTCGCCAACAAGTTGGCTCCTACCGTTGTTTTGCTGCGACCCAAAGACCATGACCACACCCACCCCCTGCTACCACTGCGCCCTGCCCGTCCCGTCGGGCAGTCGCTTTACCGCCGTCGTGCTCGGGGAAACCCGGGCGATGTGCTGTCCGGGGTGTCAGGCCGTGGCTGAGTCTATCGTCGCTGGCGGGCTGGAAAGTTATTACAGCCATCGCGGCCAGGCGTCGGCCAACCCTGAAACCCTGCCCATGCAACTGCCGGATGAACTGGCGCTGTACGACCGTGCCGATGTGCAACATCCGTTTGTTCGCCATCAGGGCGAGCTGGCAGACACGATATTGTTAATGGAAGGCATCAGTTGCGCGGCATGTGGCTGGCTCATCGAGCGTCACTTGCGGGCGTTGCCTGCGGTGGCTGAAGCACGCTTGAACCTGTCCAACCATCGATTGCATGTCAATTGGTCCGACAGCCAGATGCCCTTGAGTGAGCTGCTCGGCCAATTGCGCCGCATCGGCTACGTTGCCCATCCTTATCAGGCTGACCGGGCTGCGGCACAACTGGCCGATGAAAATCGTCTGGCGCTGCGCCAGCTTGGCGTGGCGGGTTTGCTTTGGTTTCAGGCGATGATGGCGACCATGGCCACCTGGCCGGAATTCAACATTGATCTCAGCCCGGACATGCATACCATCCTGCGCTGGGTCGCGATGTTTCTGACGACCCCCATCGTCTTTTACAGTTGCGCGCCATTCTTTCGTGGGGCTCTACGCGACCTGCGCACCCGCCACCTGACCATGGACGTTTCCGTGTCACTGGCCATCGGCGGTGCTTATGTCGCAGGCATCTGGACAGCAGTCACCGGTAACGGCGAACTGTATTTCGACGCCGTGGGCATGTTCGCCCTGTTCCTGCTGGCTGGTCGCTATCTGGAACGCCGTGCCCGGGAACGCACTGCTGCGGCCACTGCACAACTGGTCAATCTGCTGCCTGCGTCCTGCCTGCGTCTCGATGAACAGGGTCAGACTGAACGGATTCTGCTCAGCGAACTGCGACTGGGCGATCAGGTTCTGGTGCAGCCCGGCACCGTGCTGCCCGCCGACGGCAAAGTCATCGAAGGCCGGTCAAGCATCGATGAGTCGCTACTGACCGGTGAATACCTGCCCCAGCCGCGAAACTCCGGCGATTCAGTCACAGCGGGCACTTTGAACGTTGAAAGTGTGCTCACGGTGGAAGTCCTGGCGCTGGGCCATGAAACCCGCCTGTCAGCCATTGTTCGTCTGCTCGACAGGGCACAGACAGAAAAACCCCGACTGGCGGAAATCGCTGATCGGGCAGCGCAGTGGTTCCTGTTGCTTTCACTGCTGGCGGCGGTGGTTATCGGCGTTGTCTGGTGGCAGATCGATTCGTCTCGAGCCTTCTGGATCGTCCTTGCGATGCTGGTCGCTACCTGCCCGTGCGCCCTCTCCCTCGCGACCCCGACAGCGCTTACCGCCGCCACCGGCACGCTGCACACACTCGGTTTGTTATTGACCCGCGGCCATGTGCTGGAGGGGCTCAACCAGATCGACACGGTGATTTTCGACAAGACCGGCACCCTGACCGAAGGACGACTCGCCCTGCGCAGCATCAAACCGCTGGGCGAACTGGACGCCGACGCTTGCCTGAGCCTCGCCGCCGCGCTGGAAAACCGCTCGGAGCATCCGATCGCAAAAGCGTTCGGCCGTGCGCCAATCGCTGCCGAGGACGTCTTCAACCAAACCGGGCTGGGCCTTGAGGGAATCGTCAACGGTCATGCGTTACGGATCGGACAACCGGCCTTTGTCTGCGCCTTGAGTGGCTGTGACCTTCCCCCCGTGCCGGAACACACCGGGCAGCATCTGTTACTGGGCGACCGCCACGGGCCGCTGGCCTGGTTCATCCTTGATGATCGCCTGCGTGAAGACGCCCACGAGCTGCTGCAAGCCTGCAAAGCGCGTGGCTGGAAAACCCTGCTGCTGTCCGGTGACAGCTCGCCGATGGTTGCTCAGGTTGCCGCCGAACTGGGCATCGACGATGCCCGTGGCGGTCTGCGCCCTGACGACAAGCTCGCGGTGCTGCAAGCATTACATCGCCAGGGTCGCAAGGTGCTGATGCTTGGCGACGGCGTGAATGACGTGCCGGTACTGGCGGCTGCCGATATCAGTGTCGCCATGGGCTCGGCCACTGATCTGGCGAAGACCAGTGCGGACGCGGTGTTGCTGTCCAATAACTTGCGGGCGCTGGTTCAGGCCTTTGCCCTGGCGCGTCGGACTCGCCGGGTAATCATCGAAAACCTGCTCTGGGCCGGGCTGTACAATGGCCTCATGCTGCCGTTCGCGGCGCTGGGCTGGATCACTCCAATCTGGGCTGCCGTGGGCATGTCCGTCAGTTCGTTGACCGTGGTCCTCAACGCCCTGCGCCTGACCCGCACGCCGTCTACCAATGCCCCTCATCGGCAGCCAGCTCCGGAGGCTTCATGCCAGCGCTCTACATCATGATGCCGGCGGCGTTGCTGCTGGTTGGCGTGGCGATCTACATTTTCTTCTGGGCCGTGGACAGCGGCCAGTACGACGACATGGAAGGCCCCGCTCACAGCATTCTTTTTGATGAGCAGGACCCGAAGCATCAGGCGGCGGTGGATGAGGTTGCGGGCAGGAAAAAAGATGACGTTTGAGCGAGTTTATAGGGCGGTGCTTTTGTGGGAGGCGGTGCTTGGTCTGGGCGGCATTCCGACGATAGGAGCGACGCGATCCAAAGTGAACCGCGTCCAGCCTTATCGCGGGCAAGCACCGCTCCCACATGGGCTGGCGGTATGTCTGTTAGAGCGAGGCTGCTCATGACTGACCTCGCCCCCCTCCTGATCTCAGCCCTGATCCTCGGCCTGCTCGGCGGCGGCCACTGCCTGGGCATGTGCGGCGGGTTGATGGGGGCGCTGACGCTGGCGATTCCCAAGGAGCAACGCAGCCGACGTTTCCGGCTGCTGCTGGCCTACAACATCGGACGGATCTTGAGTTACACCTGCGCCGGTCTGCTGATCGGCCTCGCAGGCTGGGCCGTAGCCAATAGCCCTGGGGCAATGGCCCTGCGAGTCATCGCGGCACTGCTACTGATCACCATGGGCCTGTATCTGGCCGGATGGTGGAGCGGTCTGACTCGTATCGAAAGCCTGGGCCGCGGGTTGTGGCGCTACATCCAGCCACTGGCAAGTCGTTTGCTGCCAGTGTCGAGTCTGCCACGGGCCTTATTGCTGGGCGCGCTGTGGGGCTGGCTGCCGTGTGGACTGGTTTACAGCACGCTGCTCTGGTCGGCGAGCCAGGGTAATGCCGTCGACAGCGCCCTGCTGATGCTGGCTTTCGGCATTGGCACCTGCCCGGTGCTGTTGGCCACAGGACTTGCGGCGGAGCGCATCACCGCGTTGCTGCGTCAGCGTGGCGTACGCATGGCGGGTGGCCTGCTGGTAATTGTCTTCGGACTCTGGACCCTGCCTGGCCCGCATCAGCACTGGTTGATGGGCCATTGACCCATATCAAAGGATCGAGAGCGCGTTTCTCTAGACTGACCGACACTGCCAGCCTACCCAGGGAACGCCCACATGCTCGACGCTATCCGTTGGGATTCTGATCTGATTCGCCGCTACGATCTGGCGGGACCACGCTACACCTCCTACCCCACAGCGGTGCAATTTCACACACAGGTCGGCGCTTTCGACTTCCTGCATGCACTTCGCGACAGCCGCAAGGCAATCCGCCCGCTGTCGCTCTATGTGCATATCCCGTTCTGCGCCAACATTTGTTACTACTGTGCCTGCAACAAAGTCATCACCAAGGATCGCGGTCGCGCTCAGGTTTATCTGCAAAGGCTTGAGCATGAAATCCAGATGATCGCCAGCCACCTTGATCCTGGTCAGGTGGTCGAACAACTGCATTTTGGCGGTGGTACACCAACCTTTCTCAGCCATGACGAACTGCGCCAATTGATGGGCCATCTGCGCCAGCACTTCAATATGCTGGATGACGACTCCGGCGACTACGGGATTGAAATTGACCCGCGCGAGGCTGACTGGTCGACCATGGGGTTGCTGCGCGAACTGGGCTTCAACCGGGTCAGCCTCGGGGTGCAGGATCTGGACCCGCAGGTACAGCGGGCGGTCAATCGCCTGCAAAGTCTGGAAGAAACCCAGGCGATTATTGATGCCGCACGGACCTTGCAGTTTCGGTCGATCAACATCGACCTGATCTACGGCCTGCCCAAACAGACGCCGCAGGGCTTTGCCGACACCGTGGACGAAATCATTACCCTGCAACCCGACCGGTTGTCAGTGTTCAATTACGCGCACCTGCCCGAGCGCTTCATGCCGCAACGGCGAATCGACAGCAGCGATCTGCCAACGCCGGAAGCCAAGCTGCAGATGCTGGAACACACCATCGAGCAACTGACCAAAGCCGGATACCGCTATATCGGCATGGATCACTTCGCCCTGCCCGATGATGAACTGGCCATTGCGCAGGAGGAATTGACCCTGCAACGCAACTTCCAGGGCTACACCACCCACGGCCACTGCGACCTGATTGGCATGGGGGTTTCAGCGATCAGTCAGATTGGTGATCTGTACAGCCAGAACAGCAACGACCTGGCCGACTATCAAAACCAGCTGGCGAGCGACCAACTGGCGACCAAGCGCGGCCTCGTCTGCAATCAGGACGATCGCCTGCGCAGAGCGGTGATTCAGCAATTGATCTGCCATTTCAGCCTGGATTTCGCCGATATCGAAACCCGGTTCGATATCGACTTTCGAACTTGTTTCAGCGCGTTGTGGCCGCAACTCGCCAGCATGGCTAACGACGGGCTGATCAGCCTGAAATCCACAGGCATCGAGGTGCTGCCCGCGGGCCGATTGCTGGTGCGATCAGTGTGTATGGTGTTCGATGCTTACCTGACCCAGCAGAATCGCCAGCGTTTTTCACGGGTGATATGAGCGGCGCTGACCTGTAGGAGCTGCCGAAGGCTGCGATGGCGGTGTGTCAGAAGGATCGCTTTCGCAGCCTTCGGCAGCTCATACAGGATGGGCCGCTCGCTTACATTTTGGCCAGCATCAGCATGCTGGCTTTGGCCTTGTCGGCTGACTTCAGCTGCAACGCGTTCATGACATTGGATAGATCGCTGGCGGAGGTACTGATCTGGCGCTGATAAATCGCCGAAACGGTCTGCAGGGCAGCCGCCTTGGCTTGGCGCATGTCAGGGCTGAGGGACTTGTCGTTTATCGTCTTTTGCAACTCGGTATTCGATTGCTCCAGCCTTTTCTGGGTGTCACGCAACGAGATGAGGACCTTCTGCACCGAGTCCGGCAAACCACTTTGCTTGATATCAGCATTGGTCGAGCCCGTTAACGCCGCACGCGCCAGACCAGCCGGGGAAAGGTTGACCTCCACGCTCTGCGAGGCCTGCGCGGTGGACGTGCTCTGTGGCGCGGCCTTTTCGGCAGCGCTTTTCTGCGCAGCGGCATTGGATGCCAGAAAAGCCCGACTGATGGCGGTAAGCGCGGATGACCACATGAGCGGCGACCTGTTTGATAAGGCGGATTAGCCAGAACTATCGACCAAAGCACGCAAAGCTTGATAGCCACTCGACGGCTCGTCGCTGGCCTGAACAGTCCCCGGTGAGTTACCCTTATGACTTATGTGTGATTACCACAAGGAATAAAGTGATGCCCGAGCCAGTCAAAGTACGCGCTCATACCCAGGCCCATTGCAAGGATTGCAGTCTGGCTTCGCTGTGCTTGCCACTTTCCTTGAACCTCGAGGACATGGACGCCCTGGACCAGATCGTCAAACGCGGCCGACCGCTGAAAAAAGGCGAGTTCCTGTTCCGTCAGGGTGACACGTTCGGCTCGGTGTACGCAGTACGTTCCGGCGCGCTGAAGACCTTCAATATCAGTGACGGTGGCGAAGAACAACTGACCGGTTTCCATCTGCCAAGCGAACTGGTGGGCATGTCGGGCATGGACGCGGATGCTTATCCAGTGTCCGCTCAAGCGCTGGAAACCACCTCGGTCTGCGAAATTCCGTTCGAGCGCCTGGACGAATTGTCGGTGCAACTGCCGCAACTGCGTCGTCAGTTGATGCGGGTCATGAGTCGGGAAATCCGCGACGATCAACAAATGATGTTGCTGCTGTCGAAAAAGACCGCCGACGAGCGCATCGCGACTTTTCTGGTCAATCTGTCCGCACGCTTCCGTGCCCGGGGTTTCTCGGCCAACCAGTTCCGCCTGAGCATGTCGCGCAACGAAATTGGCAACCACTTGGGGCTGGCGGTGGAAACCGTTTCACGCGTCTTCACCCGTTTTCAGCAAAACGAACTGATTGCCGCCGAGGGCAAAGAGATCAGAATCCTTGATCCGATCCAGCTCTGCGCACTGGCAGGCGGGGCTATCGAAAGCTGAGGGTGCGATTCAGGGCGAGCGGCTTTAGACTAGCGTTTAGACGACCTGCCCTGGATTACCTGATGATTTTCGACGAAGCCAGCTTCAAATCCCTCATTCGCCCGGTAGTGGACTTCCCCAAACCGGGCGTCATCTTTCGCGACATCACCCCGCTGTTCCAGTCTCCCAAAGCCACACGGCTGGTGATGGACAGTTTCGTGCAGCGTTACATCGAGGCTGACTTCAGCCACATCGGCGTGATGGACGCCCGGGGTTTTCTGATCGGTTCGATTGTGGCTTATGAGCTGAACAAGCCGCTGATCCTGTTTCGCAAGCAGGGCAAATTGCCTGCTGACGTGCTGTCAGAGGGGTATCAGACTGAATACGGCGAAGCGTTTCTGGAAGTACACGCCGACAGTTTGTGCGATGGCGACTCGGTGGTGATGTTCGACGACCTGATCGCCACTGGCGGAACGCTCATCGCGGCTGCCAACCTGATCCGCAGAATGGGCGCGAAGATCCACGAAGCTGCTGCGATCATTGATCTGCCGGAGCTGGGCGGCTCGAAACGCCTGCAAGACCTGCAGATTCCGACGTTCTGCCTGACGAGCTTTGGGTTGACGGAGTAGATATCTGTCGGGCTGACACCGTGTCTTCCCTGAACAAACATGCCCTGTAGGAGCCAACTTGTTGGCGAGACGCAGGGCCTACATAGCTCGATATTCCGCTTCGCCAACACGTTGGCTACAGAAAACACTCTGATCAGATTGTTGTGGTTTGCTTGATAGTGGCTGCGCCGTTGTCCGTGGGGGAGGCAACAGTGGACCTGTAGGAGCTGCCGAAGGCTGCGATGGCGGCGTGTCAGAATTAATGCTTCGCAGCCTTCGGCAGCTCCTACAGATTAGTGTCGATGTTTACAACGCAATTGGCTTACGCCCTGCAAAGGAGTGCGCCAATGTCCCGCCGTCCACCAGTTCCAGCTCGCCACCCAGCGGTACGCCGTGAGCGATACGTGAAGTGATCAGGCCTTTGTTGGTCAACAACTGCGCGATGTAGTGTGCGGTGGCTTCGCCTTCGACCGTAGGATTGGTCGCCAGGATGACTTCACTGAAGGTCCCCTGCTCGTTGATCCGTGCCAGCAGCTGTGGAATGCCAATGGCCTCAGGACCCAGCCCGTCCAGCGGCGACAGATGGCCTTTGAGCACAAAGTAGCGACCGCGATAGCCGGTCTGCTCCACTGCGTAGACATCCATCGGCCCTTCCACCACGCACAGCAGCGTGTCATCCCGACGGTTGTCCGAGCATTGCGGGCACAGATCGTCTTCGGTCAGAGTGCGACACTGTCGACAATGCCCAACGCCTTCCATCGCCTGGCTCAACGCCAGCGCGAGTCGTGAACCGCCACTGCGATCACGTTCGAGCAGTTGCAGCGCCATGCGTTGCGCAGTTTTTTGACCGACACCCGGCAGAGTACGCAGGGCATCGATCAGTTGGCGAATCAGTGGGCTGAAGCTCATGGAGAAAGGTCCGACAAAAACACAAGACGCGGTTTATACCCGCGCCCTGCCTACAGCGTCAATCAAGGGTTACGTCATGCGTCAGAGACGTGAACCACCAACTTGCCAAAGTTGCGCCCTTCCAGCAGACCAATAAAGGCTTCTGGCGCGTGCTCAAGGCCCTGCACCACGTCTTCACGGAATTTGATATTGCCTTGAGTGACCAGTGGCGTCATTTCGCGGAAGAACTCTTCGTGGCGATCACCGTACTCTTCGAACACGATGAAGCCTTGCATACGGGCACGCTTGGTCAACATCGTACGCAGCAGCAGTGGCAGATCGTTCGGCCCTTCCGGTACGCCCTGGGCGTTGTACTGCGCAATCACGCCGCACACGGGAATCCTTGCGCGAGGGTTGAGCAGCGGCAATACCGCATCGAAGACTTTGCCGCCCACCAGTTCGAAATAGATGTCGACGCCTTGACCGCAAGCCTGCTTCAGTTCTTCTGCGAAGTTATCGCTCTTGTGGTCGATACAGGCGTCGAAGCCCAGCTCATCAACCACATAACGGCACTTGTCCGCGCCACCAGCAACGCCGACTACGCGCAGGCCCTGCAACTTGGCCACCTGCCCCACTACGGAGCCCACAGCGCCAGATGCTGCAGCAACGACGAGTGTCTCGCCTGCCTGTGGCTTGCCGATGTCCATCAGCCCCATGTAAGCGGTCATGCCAGGCATGCCCAATACGCCTACAGCCATGGAATCGCTGGGCAGGTCTTTAGGGATCACTTTCAACTCAGCACCATCATTGATGCTGTGAGTCTGCCAGCCGGTCTGGCCAACCACGCGGTCACCCACCTTGAATGCAGGATTACGCGACTGCTCGACGATGCTGACGGCGCCGCCTTCCATCACCGCATCGATTTCAACCGGATCAGCGTAAGAAGGTGCATCGCTCATGCGTCCGCGCATGTAAGGGTCCAGCGACAGATAAAGAGTGCGCAACTGCACTTGCCCTTCCTGCAGATCCGGCAGCGCTTCGCGCTCCAGCCGGAAGTTTTCCGGGGTCGGTGCGCCCACCGGACGAGAGGCCAGGACAATTCGCTGGTTAAGAATCAATTCTTGGGTCATCAAAGCGGCTCCTTGGGAATGAATTCTATGGGGTATGAAGAACAGACCGTCTGAAGCCGATGGCGTTCGGTTGGATACCAATGGGGGGATTTGTGGGAGATTCCGTGTTTGCCCGCAAGCCAATGTGACGACGTGGGACCGGCTTTAGCCGGGAAGACGGTATTTCTGCCGATGAAGATTCAGTGTCTGTCCCGGCGTATTCCCGGCTGAAGCCGGTCCCACGTCATCAGTGATTCGTGTGGGAGATTCCATGTTTGCTCGCAAGCTAATTCGATGACGTGGGACCGGCTTTAGCAGGGAAGGCGGTATTTCTGCCGATGAAGATTCATCGTCTGTCCCGGCGTATTCCCGGCTGAAGCCGGTCCCACGTCATCAGTGATTCGTGTGGGAGCTGAGCTTGCTCGCGATGAAAGCAACCGGGTTCATCTGCACCACCGCAGCGCCTGTATCGCGGGCAAGCACCGCTCCCACAGGGTCTTCGCTATACGGATCTTTTTGCACAAACAAAAATGCCAGGCACTTGGCCTGGCATTTTTGGCAACAACCAGCAATCAGAATGGCAGCTTCATGCCCGGTGGCAACTGCATGCCAGCGGTCATGCTGGAAGTCTTTTCCTGGCTGGCCTGTTCGATCTTGCGTACCGCGTCGTTGACGGCGGCAGCGATCAGGTCTTCCAGAACTTCCTTGTCTTCCTGCATCAGGCTGTCATCCAGGTTGATGCGCTTGACGTCATGGCGACCGGTCATCACGACGCTGACCAGGCCTGCACCCGATTGGCCGGTCACTTCGGCATTGGCCAGTTCTTCCTGCATCTTGGCCATTTTTTCCTGCATTTGCTGTGCCTGCTTCATCAGGCCAGCCATGCCACCTTTCATCATGGGATATCTCCTCGAAAGTTGATTATTGTATCCGGTGGGTTGCCATAGGGCATCACACCTTCAGTTAATGAGTCTGGATCGGGGCGTCCACAGGCTTGATCGTATCCTCCCGGATCACGGCGCCAAACTGTTCAAGCATCTGCTGGATGAACGGATCAGCATGAATCGACGCTTCCGCCTGCCGCTGACGCTCCACACGCAACCGCGAAGCCGCCTGGGCCGGGGTTTCCTGCTCGGGCTTGATCAACTCGATCTTGAGGTTGATCGTACGCCCGGTGAATTGATTCAGGCCATCGTTGATACGGCGCAACTGAGTCGCGTTGAACAAGGCGCTGTGGCCAGGATCCAGGTGCAACAACCAGTCATCACCGTCCATCGCGACCAGCGTGCAGTTGGAGGCAATGCTGCTGGTCATCCCGGAAATCGGCAACTTGTTAAACATGTCCAGCCATTCAGCAGCCAGACCCGTCGCCGGTTTTGCCGCCGGAGCCGGTTCAGCTTCGACCGCTTCAGTGACCGTTTCGTGCGCCAGTTCATCGAGGAAACTATAGGACGCCGGGTCGATGTCCACATCAGGTTCGACGTAATCATCATCCGGTGGTGGCTCATCGTCGCGATCCATCGGCGCAGGAACATAGGCATCGGGGATGGCTTCAAGCATTGCGGGAGTAACGGCCTGCCCGGCAGAGACCTCAGGCTGTGACGCTTCAACCTCCGGCGCATCCGGCACCGGACTGGCTGGCGCGGGACTTGGCATCGGTGTCAATTCAGGCTGCTCGCCCACTGTGTCGAGCACTGGCTCGGCAACCAGCTCCTGTGCAGGCGTAGCAACCGGCTCAGGCTCGGACTCCTCCTCGGCTACTGGCGGCAACGCTTGCGGCTCGTTCCAGGGCAGGTCAACTTCCTCGACCGGCTCAGGTTCACGAGTGGCTGCCACAGGAGTCGGCGCAGGTGCTTGCAACTCGGCCTCGCCGATGGGCTCCACCACCGGCGCTGCAACAACCGGAGCGGCTGCCTGTACGGGAGCAATTGCTACCGGCGCGACCGCTGCCGCACCGGCCACTTGTTGTGGGGAATCAACTGTGGCCGGGTTGATTCCCACTGTCTTTAGCGGCTGCCTCGGGGCATCACTGCTGTCTGCGGGACGAAATGCCAACATGCGCAGCAGGACCATTTCGAAGCCGCCGCGAGGATCAGGCGCCAAAGGCAAGTCACGACGGCCAATCAAACCCATCTGGTAATAGAACTGTACGTCTTCGGCCGGCAATGCCTGAGCCAGGGCAAGTACCCGGTCGCGATCGCCATGGCCGTTATCGACACCCTCGGGCAGCGCCTGGGCAATCGCCACGCGGTGCAGCACGTTGAGAATCTCCGACAACACGCCATTCCAGTCCGGGCCCTGTTCGGCCAGATGCCGGACAGCTTCCAGCAAACTGCGGGCATCGCCGTCAATCAAGGCGGTCAGCACATCGAACACCTGACCGTGATCCAGCGTACCGAGCATGGCCCGTACATCAGCAGCCATGACCTTGCCTTCACCGAAAGCAATCGCTTGATCGGTGAGACTCATGGCATCGCGCATGGAGCCGTCGGCAGCACGCCCCAACAGCCACAGTGCGTCGTCTTCGAACGGCACATTTTCGACGCCCAGCACATGGGTCAAATGCTCGACCACACGCTCCGGCGTCATGTTCTTCAAAGAGAACTGCAGGCAGCGGGACAAAATCGTCGCCGGCAGTTTTTGCGGATCAGTGGTCGCCAGGATGAATTTGACGTACGGCGGCGGCTCTTCAAGGGTCTTTAGCAGCGCGTTGAACGAGTGGCTGGAAAGCATGTGCACTTCGTCGATCAGGTAGACCTTGAAGCGCCCGCGGCTCGGGGCGTATTGCACGTTATCCAGCAGTTCTCGGGTGTCCTCGACCTTGGTGCGGCTTGCGGCGTCGATCTCGATCAGGTCGACAAAGCGTCCTTCGTCGATCTCGCGACACACCGAACAGGTGCCACATGGTGTCGACGTGATGCCCGTTTCGCAGTTCAGGCACTTGGCGATAATCCGCGCAATAGTGGTCTTGCCCACCCCCCGGGTGCCGGTGAACAGATAGGCATGGTGCAGGCGCTGACTGTCCAGGGCATTGATCAGAGCCTTCAGCACATGGGTCTGGCCGACCATTTCGCGGAACGAGCGCGGACGCCATTTACGTGCAAGAACCTGATAACTCATCGAAAACCGTCGCAACTGGGAAGCGGAAGACCGCTAATGCTAGCGGAGCAGGGGCAAAATTGCATCTGGTGTCCTCCTCTATTCTGACTAAGCTGTGCAAATGGATGTGAAGACACGCGGTAATCGGGTCTTTAGAGAGCGTTTTATACATGGCTCGTAGTTGAGGGACCTTCTATGCGACGAACCCGTATCATTCTAATAACGCTATTGCTGCTGATTGCCCTGCCTGTTGATGCGACGGAACCGCCACTGCGGTTTTCGGTAGCGGAAAGCTGGTCGATGCCGCTGGTTCAACTGGACAACTATCAACCGACATCCGGAATCCTGTTCGACATCATGCAAAGCCTCGCGCGCCAGGTAGGCCGTGAAGCCGAATACCATGTGATGCCGCGACTGCGGGTTCAGGCGGCGCTGGAGCGCGGTGAGATCGACATTCGTTGCTACGCAGCCCAGGCCTGGGTGCCGAACCTCTCGGGTGATTACTTCTGGAGTCTACCGATCATCTATCAGCGCGACTTGCTGATCGCCTCCGCCGCAACCGCCGCAGGCCCCTACCCCGAGCAGTTTGATAATGAAACCATCGGTACGGTGCTGGGCTACAACTACCCCGACCTGCAATACCTGTTCGATAACCATCAACTGGTTCGCGAGGACGCCCGCAATCAGGAGCAGACACTTCGAAAACTGGTCGCGGGCCGCTATCACTACGCAGTGGCCAGCCAACTGGTGCTGGACTGGCTCAACCGTGACTTACCCCCTGATGAACAACTGAAGTCCGTCGCCCTGATCGCTGATCAGCCGGCCGGTTGCATTATCCGTAACGACCCCAGCCTGCCGACGCAGAAAATCCTGCGCACCCTGGTGCGCATGAGGGTTTCGGGTGAAATCCAGCAGATCGTTGATCGTTACACGGCACCACGCACCTGAAGATGTCCCTTGACACAGCGTGCAGCAGGGATTGTCGCAATACCGTCATATAGCGTGGATACCCTCGCCTGAAATATCTGGCAACACTATACTGGGCAGGTAATCCACGATGAGCGACAAACCAGACGATAACTCGCAGACCGACCCAAGCCGTCGCCGCTTTCTGGGCGGCATGGCTGCATTAGGGGCAGGTGTGACCTTGGGCGGCTACGCGACAGCCCAGGAAAAACCGCCTGCATCAGCGCCCAACGCCGCACCTCTGACCGGTATGGCGCTGGATAAGGCGCTGCGCGACAACGTCAAAACCATCGTGGTGATCTACGCCGAAAACCGCAGCTTCAATAATCTGTTCGGCAACTTTCCCGGCGTGGAAAAGCCCCTGTCATCATTGAAGCCCGCCGACTATGAGCAACGCGACCGGGATGGCTCACTGCTGAAGACCCTGCCACCGGCCTGGGGCGGCGTATTGCAGTTGGGACCTCAAACTGTTGACGGCGTGAGTTACCCCGCTGGCGGCCAGTTTCAGGAGAACCTGCCCAATGCACCCTTCCCGCTCAAAGGCATGAATGGCGAAGACTTGCCGCTTAGCCTTGTTACTCGGGACCTGTGGCATGTGTTCTATCAGAATCAGATGCAGATCAACGGTGGCAAGAATGACCGTTTCGTCGCCTGGGCCGATTCGGGCGGTTTGCCCATGGGTTACTACGCGCAAAGTCAGTATTCGTTACGCCTGTGGGACGTCGCCAGGGAGTTCGTGCTCTGTGACAACTTCTTCCAGGGTGCCTTTGGCGGCTCTTTCCTCAACCACCAGTACCTGATCGCCGCCACCGCGCCGGTTTACCCGGATGCTGCCAACTCGGCAGCCAAATCACAGATCGCCCAATTGCAGAGCGATAACCCGAAAGATCCGCGCCTCAAGCCACTGGACCAATCCCCGGCCAGCGCCATGACCGGCGCACCGCAGTTCGGCCCCAGCGCACTGACGCCCGATGGCTTTGCGGTTAACACTCTGGCACCGCCGTTCTGGCCAACCTGGCTGCGTGACCCGGAAAAACCGGACTACTCCAAACCGGACCTGCCTAACGTGCTGGTGCCACAGACTCACGAACACATTGGCGACAAACTGTCGAAAAAGGACATCGACTGGGCCTGGTACGCAGGTGCCTGGCAGGTCACGCTGGATGAATTCAAGGATTCTGCCGGTATCCCGAAGATCCCCAACTTTCAGTACCACCATCAGCCGTTCAACTACTTCGTTCAGCAAGGGCCGCAAAACCCGGCCGAGCGCAAGAAACGCCTGCGCGATGGCGGACTGGGCGATGAGGTCAGCAGCAATAAATTCCTCGCCGATGCCGAAGCAGGCAAGCTGCCTGCGGTCACGTTCTACAAGCCTCAAGGCAACCTGAACATGCACGCCGGTTACGCAGATGTCGCCGCAGGTGATCGGCACATCGACCGCGTGATCAAGGTGCTGCGCAACAGTCCGCAGTGGGAAAACATGGTCATTGTCATCACCGTCGACGAAAACGGCGGCTGGTGGGACCACGTGGCGCCCCCGCAAGGCGATCGCTGGGGTCCGGGCACGCGCATTCCGGCATTGGTGGTCTCGCCCTTCGCGCGCAAAGGCACGGTTGATCACACCGTCTACGACACCGCCTCAATCCTGCGCCTGATCACCCGGGTTCATGGCCTGGAAAAGCTCGATGGCCTCAAGGAGCGGGATCAAGCGATGATCGCTCGCGGACAAACGCCCATGGGCGACCTGACCAACGCGCTGCAATTTCCCGCGTGATGAGCTGAACCTGAATTGAAATGAGATTCGCTGTTTGCCCGCAAAACTGACGTGGGACCGGCTTTAGCCGGGAAGAGGCCGGAACAGCTGCTGCCCGTGTAGCGTCTGCCAGGCAGCTTTCCCGGCTGAAGCCCGTCCCACGCTTACCCCGCCAACATCACCTTGTTACGCCCCTGCTGCTTACCTTGATACAACGCCTGATCCGCTCGATTAAGCGCGCTTTCAAAGCTTTCTCCCGAACGGATTTCGCTCACAGCCAGGGTTGCCGTGACGGTGAGTGGTCCCTGATCCACTTGCCCGACCCATTCGCGTATACGCAACAGGATTCGATCAGCCACCACCTGCGCGGCCTGTTCAGAGGCATCGGGCATCAGCACCAGAAATTCCTCGCCGCCCCAACGAGAAGCCACATCTGTCCCACGCACATTGCTGTTGATGGCTTCGGCCACACGCTGGAGGATCAGGTCACCCTGTTCGTGGCCCAGGCGGTCGTTGATCTGCTTGAAATGGTCGATGTCCAGCAGAATGATCGCTGAAGGCACCGACCTGGCCAACTGCCGCACACCGAGCATCACCCTGCGCCGATTATAGAGGTTGGTCAGGCTGTCACGATTGGCGGTATGAAACAGGTTCAGTTGCATGGACCGCGTGAAGCGTACCGACAAGGCCGTGCCATGTAACAAAACGCCAACGGCGGTCAATACATTAATGATGCCGAGTACATCAAGTATCTGCGGGGCCACGCCAGAATTTATTCCCATATGCCCACGCAGCGCGAAGCCACCCACTGATACCACAAGAATTGCCAGGTTGAGCAACAGCCGTAGTCGGCGCGCACTATGGAAACTGAATGCGACGATCGGGATCACGCAATAAAGGTAGAAGTAGAAATTACTGTTCCAGCCCAGTATCCAGGTCGCCAATAAGGCATGGAGGATGATTTCTCCACTCATCAGCGTGCCAGCCAGGCTGTAACGCCCGGCGCGGATGGCTCTTAGACAGGCCACATAGGCCAGAATGCTGAACCCGTTGCCCACTGCCAGCAACGGCACTTTCAACGCACTGAACAAGACAAACAGAACGAGATGAATACAAAAAGCGATCTGCACGATGGGCACGATGTGCTGCCAGAACTGTGCGGTGGTTTCACGCAACAGCTGCGCACGGTCACTCGCCGATAGGGTGTTCATCAAGCAGCCTCAGTGGGGTGATGCATCGCAGCCGCGGCAGTCTGGCGTGGAGCGGATCAGCATTGTATTTATGTCAGGTTATCGGCGGACATCGAGTGGCCTTGATGTCGGTCACAGAGAGGGTCTGTGTTGCTTCGGGTACTACGAGCACATGATGGCACATTGAGTTCCCTGCCCTGAACGATACATGCTGAACGAGCGGGTTCCGGGGCCGTGAATTCTATACCGGTTCGGCCTTGAGTGGACGGCAGTACGAGGAGGCGCGGCTTTAACGCAGCGCCCCTTAGCCAGACAGGCGTGGATCTGGCATTTATCGGGTTAGCGCAGATCCGGGCGGGTCGACTTCAGTGCCGCGTCGCTGATCTTGCCCTGAACGGAACACGTCACCATGGCCTTGCTACCTGCAGACAGATCAGCAGGGGCCGGTTCAACCATGAAAACACGCTCTGACGTATCGGTTACCAGCTTGCCTGCGGTGTCGCCGGAGGTTTCAGACAGCCACTTCGATTGTTTTTCAGACCAGACTTCCGGCCTCGCCAACACACCGTTGGCAGACAGCAACTCCACCGAGTGCGATTTTTTCAACGAAGCGGCAACTTGTTCCGGGGTTTGCTGAACGTAGAAGCCCCAGTTGATAACACGGGAGCCCATCAGATCCATGTCATCGGCAAAAAAACCGGTCAGTGAAAGTCCGCTAACAACGACTGGCTTGTCGAATACCCAACGCTGCCCCGTTTCGCTTTTGGTCCCCCCTTGCAAGGTGATACGCCCATTTTCCTGTTTGGAAGGAACCAACGACTTGAAAGGTTCTTGCGCAATGACCGGAAACGACTGAGGGCCGCAGCTCAGGTAATCCTTCAGCGGGTCACTGGCGGCTAAAGCATTGCCAGAGGCAAACAAGGTGACGATGGGAAGCAGCAAAGTGGAGAGTTTCATTGGCAGGTTTCATTCCTTTAAAGGTGTTTCTCACACGTTAATGCACATCAGCTGCAGCCGATCCGCAGCCGCGCAAAGTTAGCCCAAGGTCTTCATAGCGTCCAGCCATTGCCCGTTATGGCCGTCAGTCCAGACTTGGGATCAGCCCAAGCAAATCCGTAGAGCCAACATCAGCTCCGGCCTGCGTCAGCAATGTTGTCGCCTGCCCCCGATGATGGGTCTGATGATTGAAGAAGTGGATTAGCAAGCCATAGAAGTTTCGCGCAGCCGGCACACCGGCGGTATTGGTGTAATGCAGCACGACGTCCAGATCGTCCTCTTCAAGCTCTGCGGCCCAATCGATGATGGCCTGATCCATCCGTCTGCGCTGGGCGGTCAGTTCCGCCAGGTTGTTGAACATCTGCTCGTTCAAGGCCTGAGGGTCACGTAAACCACACACCCCATCCAGCGCTGGAAACCCTGCCGGGTGCCGTGCGAAGCGCTTGAGCCAGATGGTGTCTGCCACCAGCAGATGGTTCAGCGTTCCCAGAATCGAACCGAAGAAAGCATTACGGTCTGCGCTCAACGCTTCCGTCGGCAAGCTCGCAGCAGCGAAATACAGCTTGTCGTTCATCCAGAGATTGTATCTGGCCATCAACTGGAGATGATCGAGGCGGGTCAAGGCATGAGCTCCGGGCTAGCTGGGGATGCCTGCAAGTGTGCCAGTTCTGAAGGGTGTGCGGGTCATCCTGCTGGATCCACCGATAGAAAAACCGAACGACTCACCACCTTCCCACTCTCAACTTCATGCCGATAATTTCCCCAACTTGAAGGTAACGTCATGATTGAGATCAACAGCTACACCACGGTCAAACGACGCGAGCGCGTGCCACACGACGTCTTCGCCACTTATTGGCGTGACGTGCATGGCCCGCTCTGTTCCCGTCTGCCGGGGCTTGGCTTGTATATTCAGCACCATTTTTCCCGCAATCAGGATGCCCATCTGTGGCCGTTGGCCGATGGCATTAAAGAGATAACTGATTACGAACTGGATGGCGGCGTCGAAATTGGATTCGCCTCTGCTCAGGATCAAAAACAATTTCAGGCCGTCTGCCCGATACTGTTCTCGGACGAGCAAAACATGTTCGAGGAAACCCTGGCCTACGACCTGCCAGACGGTTCGTCAACCTTGGTCAATCGCCTGAACGACGAAACCTTTAACGGCACGGACAGATTTGACCGCATTCACGTGCATTTCAGCCCGCGCGCCAGTCTTGCGCAGTTGAAGGATTATCTGGCAACTGAATTGGCTGATGTGCTGGCCGGTGCGGACGAAGTCCTGAAGCTGCGCCTGCATCTGACCCAACCGTTCAACAACGACGGCATGCATCCCCCTGCCCCCAACGTCGCGCACTACGCCAACCCCGCGCGAGCAGAACTTGTGATCATGGAAATAGCCTTCGAGAGCCCACTGGCCCGGCGCCGCTTCTTCGAGAGCCCGCTGTTTCAGGCAACACTGGCGGGACAGTCCGAACACATCGCCCAGCTCAAAGCCTTTGCGGTATCCGGGCTCTACACCTACGTGCGCGACGGTGAGATCACCACGGCAGGCCTGCGTGGCAGCCGTGCTGCTGAACTGATCGAGTATCTGGGTGCAGCGAATCAGCGCACGCCGGAGGTTGAGCACCTTCTGTTGAAAGGCGTGTTGGGTGCTGCTGAAAGCAAAAACGCTAGTTGATCAACTCATATCAGGGCATGCCCTCTGATTTGGCTGTCGCACTTTAAATACAGGATCTGTAGGAGCTGCCGAAGGCTGCGATCGCGGTGTATCAGGAGAAACGCATCGCAGCTTTCGGCAGCTCCTACAGAAAATGCATTTCAGTCCAGTTGCTTGCATGTTGTTTGATGAGCCACAGCGCGGCTTCATGGACACCGGGGCCGCTTTTGGCCATCTTTAAGGCAAGGCCCTATACCCAACAGTTATTTGACCATTTGATCAACTCTCCCTAGGGTAGCGGGCCTTGTTCAAGACCGAGACGCCTGCAACCAACATGACCAGCATGACCCGCCCCTCCAAACTGCCCTCTACTGTCTACCTGTTGGGATTGACGATCTTCTCTCTGGTAACCGCCGAATTCATGGTTGCCGGGATGATGCCCGCGCTGGCCGATGCGTTTTCGGTCAGCCTCGCGCAAGTGGGTAACCTCATTGCCTTCTATGCCTTGGGCATGGCGTTGGGCGGGCCTCCTGTCACGGTATTACTGCTCAGCCGGGGCATCAGCAACAAGCGTGCGCTGGTTGGCCTGTTGGCGGTCTATGTAGCTGCCGGGATTCTGGCCGCAATTGCGCCCAGCTATCCGGTGCTGGCTTTCGCGAGGATCATGATGGGCGTGGCAAGCGCCGCGTGTATCGGGCTGTGCCTGACGGTATGCGCCGGGCTGGTCGCACGCGAAGTTCGAGGTCGTGCCGTGTCGGTGGTGCTTGCGGGCCTGATGCTCTCCCCGGTAGCGGGAGTGCCGTTGACGGCCTGGGTCGAGCACCATTATGGCTGGCGTGCCAGCTCGTGGCTGGTCGTAGGCCTGGCGCTGATCTGTAGCGCCCTGGCTGCGGCGCGTCTGCCCTCCAGCGAAGCAGGCAGCGAACCGGCGCTAAGCCGACAGTGGGCCACCTTGAAAAGCCGCAGCCTGTGGGGCGCTTACCTCACCAGCGGGCTGATCATCGGTGCCACTTTTGCAGCATTCAGTTATTGCACGCCGATCCTGATTCAAGAGGTGGGCCTGGCGCCGGGCCACGTCGCCCCGATGCTGGCTTTATATGGCGTGGCTAATCTGCTGGGCAATATGATCGTCGGCCGCATCGCGGATCAATACACCTTCCAGGCACTCGGCTGGGGTCTGCTTTTGCTGGTACTCGCGTTGACGGGTTTCGCGCTGGCAGGTAATCACCTCTGGCTGAACCTGACCTGTTTCATCCTGCTGGGCCTGACCGGCGTGGCACTGAACCCGGCAATGGTCGCACGGGTAATGAAGGCCGCCGAGCCCGGCGCACTGGTGAATACCCTGCATACCTCGGTGATAACCGCAGGGCTCGCCTTGGGCAGCTGGGCCGGTGGCGCCGCCATCGATGCAGGCTATGGCCTGCGCGCTCCGCTGTGGGTCGGCGCAGGACTGGCGTTGCTGGGGCTGCTCAGTCTCGCCCGGCCGTTGGCAGCGCGCAGTTCAGTCAGGTCCTGCGCTTGAATGGGGTGCCGCCCGGTCTAAAGACGACATCGCTGATTCATCACACTCGATGCAAAGCACCGGCGTAATGCATCGCCAGATGCCCGGTCTTGTCACTCTTGACCTCGTATTGAGGATCATCTTTCGAGGCTGGTCGGTGTTTGCCCATGAACTCTACGTCTTTCGTGTGGACTTTGGTCACTTTGCCATGGATCTCACCCGCTTCGGAGTTCCAGCGCACGGCGTCGCCTGTCTTGAAAGAAGTGGTCATTGAATACTCCCGGCCGTAAAGGATTACGAGCCATAAAAAATAGGGATGATCGGATTATTTCGGCAGCGCCGCTCCTTATCGAGCCAGCGCCGACAGAGAAATTCACTTTTATCGCTCCGATGGTCTTGCCTCAGAGAAATGTTGTACCAGACGCTCTGAAATATCTGCGCAAACGCATACAATTCCGCCTTTATCACCCATCAGAAAGGCCCGTCAGTTCATGGCGCTCGATCCACCCACGCTGCTGGTCCTATCCATCGCACTCGCTGCCGCGGCGTCACTCTATCTGGCAGTCGAGTGGCGTACGGTGCGTGAATCTTCACTCCTGTTCTGGAGCGCCGGTTTTGCGACGATCAGCGTGGGGTCAACCCTTGCCCTGTTACGCGCGAGCGGCTTTTTGCTGGTAGGCATATGGGTGGCAAACGGCCTGTTGGTCGCGGCCCACGGGTTGTTTTTATTAGGAGTGGCACGCTTCACGGAAACGCGTTTATCACGAGCCTGGTACCTGATCCCCGGGGTGTGGCTGGTGCTGCTTTTACTGCCGAGCGATCCGTCATGGTCCAAAGTCATGCTGGTAGTCAACTCTCTGCTCGTCGCCCTGTTGACGTTGCGAGCCAGTGCCCTCCTGCGTCCCCATGGCAAGTCACTGAGTATCGGGGCCGTTCAGCTACGTTATGTGCTGCTGGTACATGGCCTTTTCTATATTGCCAAGGCGATACCGGCAGTTGTCCCGGGCACGCTGATCGATCTCGCTGCTTTTCGTGGCGAGATCATTCAGATTTCACTGGTCGAGGGGGCGATGGCAATCATGCTTATCGCCCTTTCAATGACGGGAACCGAACGCTACCGGCGAGAAAAGCGAATCGCCCGACTGGCCGCCCGGGATCCATTGACGGCGCTGTATAACCGCAGAGCGCTTGAAGTCCGGGCTCCGCGCCTGCTCGATCAGGTGACAAGCGCTCGACCCTGCGCTCTGCTGCTGATTGACATCGACAACTTCAAACTGGTCAACGACCTGTTCGGGCACACCGCGGGCGACCGCCTGCTTGTCACCTTGAGCGAGATGATCCGCTCGGTTCTGCCAGAAGGCGCACTGGCGGCACGACTGGGCGGTGACGAATTCGTCATCCTGTTGAGTAACACCTCTCGCGAGAAGGTGCTGGCGCTCGGCAATGAGCTGCGCAGCCAGTTCCACACAACCACCTCACAGACGTTTATCACGCCTCAGGCCGTTACACTGAGTATCGGCGCCAACCTGTTCGAGCATCCTCCTGCCAGCCTGGCGGCATTGATCGAACAAAGTGACGCTGCGCTTTACACCTCCAAACGTGAGGGGCGCGACAGCATTCGTGTGGTCGACACGAGTAACGACTCAATCCCGGCGCATTAACCATCCGGCTTCGCAACTTTGCATTACGTTCCATCTTCACGCAGCGATGCATGACATAGCGCTAGCCCTTGTAGGAAGCATCGTTCCAATCTGTAGGAAGTGCGGTTAAAGTGTCGCCCCCGAGAAATTGGATCCCGGGGTTTTCCGCTATGGAGTTTTCCCCAGTGAAGTACATCAGCAAAGTTGCCGCATCTGCAGTTCTCGGTCTTGCCCTGGCAGGCTGCACCGGCACCGCGATCAAATCCCCGCACTACGACAGCAATCAATACACCGTTCTGGGCCACAGTGAAGCAAGCGCCACTGGCCTGATGTTGTTCGGCATTATCCCGATCCGTCAGAACAGCCGCTTCGTCCGTGCTCAGAAATCCGCCATCGACGCTAAAGGCGGTGACGCGATGATCAACACTCAAGTTCAGGAAAACTGGTTCTGGGCCTGGGTTCTGAGTGGTTACACCACTACCATCTCCGGTGATGTAATCAAGCTGAAAACCGCGCAGTAAACAGCGCGCTGTGATGTTCAGCTGACTAGACGAGCGATAAAGCAAGACTGCTCGCCTAAAGAAAACGCCGCTTGTCTCGATAACGAGAAAGCGGCGTTTTTATTTCTGTGCCCTGAACTCAGTCCGCCCGGCGCACACGCCCCGCTGGCCCGATTCTGCCCGCGATTCAAATAACCGTTGGAACCGACTTCAGTGTGGACAAGTCATAAACGGGTTAACGACCTGATCAGCTCCTTCATCTTTTCGAAAAAAGCGGATTAGCCAGCTGCGCTATAAAGAGTTAGTGCGTGCGAAACCCGACGGTTCTGCCTGACGCGGTCATCAAGGAGCAACAATGCCAACGTGGGAAATGCTTTGAAAGACCTGACTCGCGAAGAGCTTGAGGCTGAAGTCGTACGCCTGCGCAAAGCCCTTGAGGACGCTGGAGTCAATCCAGAGCATCCCGCTGTAGTGCCAACCGAAGCCAGCGATGCCGATCCTTTCAGTCGCACCTCCGCAGTTTGCACGTCTTCAGTGCAGGACACCCCGACGGCGCTTGCCACCAGCGAAACGCGCCAGCAGGCTATCTTCGAAAGCGCCATCGACATTGCGATGATCGTGACCAGTCCAGACGGGATCATCACCGACTGGAACCCTGGTGCAGAGCTGGTATTAGGCTGGACTGCCGAGGAAATGCTGGGCCAGACGGCTGAACGTTTCTTCACCCCGGCCGACCGCAAAAATGGCCAGATAGAACGCGAGATGCGCTACGCCCTGCAGGACGGGCGCGCCCTGGATGAACGGTGGCATCTGCGCAAGGGCCATAAAAAGTTCTGGGCATCCGGCGAGATGATGCCGCTTTATGACGATGACAACCTCCACCTTGGCTTCGTCAAGATTTTGCGCGACCGCACTAACGAGCACCTCGCAGGCCTGGCAATAGAAGAAACCCAGGAGCGCTACCGGCTGGCGGCGAAAGCGACCAACGATGCCATCTGGGACTGGGATCTGCTCGCCAACGAAGTGCTGTGGAACGAAGCACTGGAAGAAGCTTATGGTCACCCTCTGGCGACCATCGAGACCACCGGTGAGTGGTGGATTGCCCAGATTCATCACGATGACAGGGCACGCATTCACGACTCTATCCATACGCTGATCGATGGCACCGGCAGCGCCTGGACTGAGGGTTACCGCTTCCGTCGCCAGGATGGTTCCTACGCCGATGTTCTGGATCGCGGACATGTGATACGCAACGCCGAAGGCCAGGCCGTGCGCATGATCGGCGCAATGCTCGACCTGTCCCGGATGCGCACGGCAGAAAACGCCTTGCGTCGAAGTGAAGATCGGTTCAGAACCATTCTTGAAACCATTGAGTCAGCGTTCGCGATTGTCCAGGTCAAGTTTGATGCCGACGACCAGCCGATCGATTACCGATTCGTCGAGGCCAACCCCGCTTTCGAACGTCAGGCCGGGGTCAACCTGCGCGGCAAATGGGTGACTGAATTTGCTCCGGACCTGGAGCGCTTCTGGTTCGAGACCTACGGCCATGTGGCCAAGACCGGAGAACCGGCCACGTTCGAAAACTATGCCGAAGCCTTCAAGCGCTGGTTTGACGTGCGGGCCGTCAGCGTGGGTGACCTGGCCGACAGACAGATCGCGATTATCTTCAGCGACGTCACGGAGAGGCGCAACGCACAAGAACGTTTGCGGGTCAGCGAAGCGATTGCCCGGCAAAACGTGGAGCGTGTGCAACTGGCACTGGCAGCCGGCGCTATTATCGGCACTTGGCACTGGGACGTACCCAACGACCGCATCACCATCGACGAAGGCTTCTCACATGCCTTTGGACTTGACCCAGCGCTGGGGCTTGAAGGACTGAGCATCGCGCAAGTGACTGACTCGGTTCATCCGGAAGACTTGAGCAGTCATGAGGAAGCAATCAGCACGGCGTTGGCCAAGGGTGGTGCCTACGTTCATCAGTGCCGCGTGCGGCGCGCCGATGGCAAATACTATTGGATCGAAGCCAACGGACGGGTCGATCTGGCACCGGACGGCAGCCCGTCAAGCTTGCCGGGCGTGGTCATCGACGTAGAAAACCGGCGCTCCATCGAAGCCGAACGTGACCGGGCAACTGCCGCGTTGCGCGCACTCAATGAAACACTAGAGCTACGTGTCGCTGAGCGAACCGTCGAGCTGATGCAGGCGGAAGAGAAACTGCGTCAGTCGCAGAAAATGGAGGCCGTAGGCCAACTGACGGGCGGGCTGGCGCATGATTTCAACAACCTGTTGGCCGGTATCTCCGGCGCCCTTGAGCTGATGAGCACGAGAATCGCTCAGGGCCGCTGGACCGAGACCGAGAAGTACATCAGCACCGCACAAGGTGCTGCAAAACGTGCAGCCGCGTTGACACACCGCCTTCTCGCCTTCTCCCGTCGGCAAACCCTCGATCCGCGACCGACCAATGTGAACACCTTGACGGTGGGCATGGGCGAACTCATCCAGCGGACAGTGGGCCCCAGCATTGCGGTGCATATCTCAGGGACGGAGGACGTATGGCCAACGCTGGTTGACAGCAGCCAACTGGAAAATGCCCTGCTGAATCTGTGCATCAATGCCCGTGATGCCATGCCGGATGGTGGCCGTATCACGATTGAGACCGCTAACCTGTGGATGGGTCGTGACGCGGCCAGCGCCCATGAAATGCCCGAAGGGGAATACCTGGCGCTGAGTGTCACGGACACTGGCACTGGCATGACGCCCGAGATCATTGCAAAAGCCTTCGACCCGTTCTTTACCACCAAGCCGATTGGCCAGGGCACGGGCCTTGGCTTGTCCATGATCTATGGGTTTGCCAAACAGTCGGGTGGACAGGTACGCATCCATTCGCAGGTTGGCGTAGGTACAAAAATCAGCATCTATCTGCCCCGTTACGACGGTGAAGCCACTGAAGATCCACGTGAGTCGGACAAGAAATCGATTGCGCCAGTGGACTCGGGCGAGACCATCCTGATCGTGGATGACGAACCGACGGTGCGCATGCTGTTGATGGACGTTCTCAGCGACCTCAACTACCGAGTGATCGAGGCCGGTGACAGCGTCGCCGGGCTCAAAGTGTTGCGTTCCGACGTACACATCGACCTGCTGATCACCGACGTCGGTTTGCCCGGCGGCATGAACGGTCGGCAGATGGCTGACGCAGGCAGGGAAGTCAGGCCCACGCTGAAAACCCTGTTCATCACTGGCTACGCCGAAAATGCCGCCATCGGCGATGAGCAACTTGGACCAGGCATGCAGGTCCTGACAAAACCCTTTGCCATCGACACCCTCACCTCCCGAGTGCTTGAGCTGATCCGGTCGTAGCAGGTTAGAGATGTGGGACCCGCTTCAGCCGGGAAAGCTGCGCCACCACCAAGGCATCTCGGGCGGATGTACAGACCTCTTCCCGGCTAAAGCCGGTCCCACGACACTGCGCCCACTAGCGCAAATGATTCTCGTTTGTGATATTTTGCCGCGCTTGCTTCCATGCCAGTTAAGGTGGCCTCATGTCCGGCTCAGATCTCAAGGCGTTATATCTTGCCCATCGCGGAGAAATTCAGGCTTATCTGGATCGTCGCTTGCGTTGCAAAGAGACCGCTGCCGACCTGACACAGGACACTTTCATCCGCCTGTCCGAGCAGATGAACCGGACGCGCATCGAAAACTTTCGCGCTTACCTGTTCTCCAGTGCTCGCAATCTCTTTATCGATCACACGCGACGTCAGGAACACCGCAAAGCCGAGCCGCTGGACTTGCAGGACATGAGCGAAGCCGAGCAGCGAACCCCGACGCTTGAGCAAGCGGCCATTGCCAACCAACAACTGTCGGCCCTCAGTGAAGTGATTCAGAGCATGCCTGAGCCTTGTCGCGAGGTGTTTCTGATGGTGCGGGTCGAAGGGCTGACTTACGTAGAGATTGGTGAGCGCCTGGGGATTTCCTCGAAAACTGCCTTCAGCCGCATGGTCAGAGCCCTGGATTTATTGAAGCTCGGTATGCCCGAGTGAACGCCGTTATTTGCTTACTCCGCTGCCAACCGCCGTGCGACTCCCCGAGCAGCAAGGCGTCTGGGCAACGGACGTATGCAGGTGCGCTGGATTACACTGCGCCGACAGCACCGGCCCACCCTGAATTGACTGACCTATGAGCGCTGAACCTCCGATTCTCCACCCCTCCGCTCCGCAGCCCGATGACGTGAGTCATCAGGCCAGTACGTGGTTTGCCTTGATGCATGGCGGATCACCGACTCCGGCCGAGCACGAAGCGTTGGCGGCATGGCTCGACGCTGATCCTCTGCAGGCGCAGGCGTATGCCCGCCTCGAAAAATTGTGGGCAGCCTCAGCCCTTGTGGCTAAACCGACTCCGCCTGCGGTCGACACTCAGTTATCCCGGCGCCGCTTTGTCGGATTAGGCGTAGCGGCGTGCGCTGTTGCCGTCACCGCCAGTGCAACGACGCTCTGGCTCAAGGGCATCGGGTCACCGTTCGCGGACTTGCGTACCGCTGTGGGTGAACGGCGGACGGTGCGTCTGGCAGACGGGTCAACGGTGGAACTCGCAGGCAATACAGCCCTGAATATCGACTTTTCTTCAACACAGCGTGCTGTGGAATTGCTCCAGGGCGAAGTATTTTTCAACGTCGTGCCCGCCGCTGTCGGCGAGCTTTCGATCAAAACGGAAGCGGGCCAGGTATTGGCCAACAACGGCGAGTTCTGCCTGTCATGCGAGGGTGCGAGCACGCTGCTGACAGTGAGTCGGCCCACGGTGCGCGTGGTCACCGCGAGCCAGCAGTTGGACTTGGGCGAGGGACTTTCACTGCGCTTCAGTGCCGACCGGACGGAAGCAATCCAGCATGCCGATCTGGATCAGGTGCTTGCCTGGCGCAACGGCCGACTGGTGTTCTTCGACAAACCGCTGAGCGCACTGGTCAGCGAGCTTCAACGCTGGCGCGAAGGAAAAATATTCATCGCGGACCCACACCTGGCGGCGCGACGTGTCAGTTTGATTCTCAACCTGAATCGACCTGACCAGATGCTGGATGTGCTTTCCAAAGCCCTGTCAGTCAGGATGACCCGCTACACCGACCTGGTGACCATCATTCACGCCGCCTGATCGTCAAAGAGAGCCAGTAAGAGCGGCTTTAGCCGCGAGGCATTGATTATGACCGGGATATGGCAGCGCACGTGCTGGCGCCCTCCCGGCTAAAGCCGGTCCTACGGGTGCGGGTTCACGTTGGTAGGAGCGGCTTCAGCCGCGAGGCATTCTTCCGGCTAAAGCCGGTCCCACGATGGTTTCCAATCCCCAACATTCATCTCCAACAGACACCCGCCACAAATATTTCAAAACATCGTCAGGTATTGCCAAAGGTCATCCGTCTTAGATGTGACTGATAGCTGTTCGCATATCCATGCGCATCTCATAGGGAATAACCTGAATGGCAAAGCACCACAATCCTGGGCGTAAAACCGGCATGCACTGGCGACTTGGCGCCCACGGCGCAATTCTCGCCTGCACGCTGCTCGTTGGGGCCATTCAGGCACATGCGGCACAAGGTAATGCTGCGGACAGCTCGGTAGACAAGCTGTCACTCAATATTCCCGCTCAGCAACTGCGCCAGGCCTTGTTAGTGTTCAGCCAGCAAACCGGGCAAAACGTGCTGCTGGATGGCAACCTCGATGCGGGTTTGCGCAGCACGGCTGTGATGGGCTCCTACTCGGCGGAAGAAGCCTTGGCCGGGTTGCTCCAAGGCAGCGGCTACAGCTTTGCCCGCACGGACGCGGCAACCTTATATCTGGTGCCGGTTGCTCAGGCCCCCATCACCAACGAAGTGAATCTGCCCGCCACGCAGATTCAATATCGCATCACCCCGGACAGCATCCAGAGTTTCGGCTATCAAGGTAAACCCGTCTCCAGTACCACCCGGCTCGGCCTGAGCGATAGAGAAACCCCGCAAGCGGTAACTGTCGTGACACGCGAGCAGATGGACGATTTCCAACTCAACAGTGTGAAAGAAGCCCTGCGCAACGCGCCCTCGGTCACCGTCGAACAGTTCGAAACGGATCGCACTGCCTTTACCTCTCGCGGTTTCACCATCGAGAACTTTGAATACGATGGCATGGGCATGCCATTTTCTGGAGGCGTGCTGCTCGGCGATCAGGACATGACCGAGTTCGAACAGATCGACGTGCTGCACGGCGCCAACGGGCTCATGAGTGGCGCGGGCAATCCGTCGGCTACGGTCAATTTTGTTCGCAAGCGCCCTACCGATACGTTCCAGGCGAAGGTCGATGCCAGTGCCGGTTCCTGGGACAACCGTCGGCTGGGTCTGGACGTCTCCGGCCCGTTGACGGACAGCGGTAACGTGCGCGGACGCTTCATCACCGCGCATGACAAAGGCAATTCATACCTGAACCGCTACAGCCATGAAGTCAACGTGGCGGCAGGCCTGCTGGCTTTTGACCTGTCCGACGCCGACACCCTCACCGTAGGCTTTTCTCAGCAAGACAGTTATTCAAACGGCAGCACCTGGGGCGCCTTGCCAATCGCGGACTTCGCGGGCAATCGCATTCACTACAGCAGCCGCAGTTCCAGCATCGGCCAACCCTGGACGTACTGGGACATCCACACCAAACGCGCCTTCGCCGAACTGACCCACGACTTCGAGAACGGCTGGGCCAGCAAGATCACCCTGACCGGGGTCAGTCAGCATCAGGACACCAAGATGCTGTACGCCATTCCGGCAACAGCGACAGACGTTTTTGCCTACGTCAATCGCACCACTAGCACCGAGCATCAAGTGATCGGCGAGGCTCAGTTGTCCGGGCCTTTCAGCCTGTTGGGCCGCGAGCACCAATTGACCGTTGGCGCCAATTACGGGCGCACTCACCATAAGGAGCGCGGCCACTATAAAGATGTCTCCGGCTACATCATGGCCAGCCTTGAGGACGCCCTGGCCGGTGCGGTTGTACAACCGGCCTTTGATTTCACCAACGACGTCAACACCCAGCTTTTCACCGATCGGCAGAAAAGTGTGTTCGCCGGTGCGCGGTTCAGTCTTACCGATGATCTGCACTGGATCGCCGGAGCACGCATGCTCAGCGCTGATGGCGAAGGCGCGGGATATGGCTCGCCCCACGATACCCGCGTACATGGCAAGGTGACGCCCTACACCGGGCTGGTTTATGACCTCACGCCACAATGGAGCCTTTACACCAGCTGGACCGAGATCTTCAAACCGCAGTACGTGCGCAGTGTGGGTGGCGGAGTGCTTCAGCCACTTGAAGGCAAAAGCACCGAAGTCGGCGTGAAGGGTCGTCTGCTCGATGAGCGGCTGACGATCACGGCTGCTGTGTTCAAGACCGACCAGCAAAATGTCGCTGAGTCCGCCGGCATACAGGGCAGTCAATTTGTGTACCGGGGCGCTGACCTCAAAAGCCGCGGCATAGAACTGGAGGCGTCCGGTGAAGCATTGCCCGGCCTGGAAATGGCAGGCGGTTACACCTTTGTACGAATCGAAGACGCCAATGGCGATGAAGCGCGCAAATACATCCCCACTCATACCGTGCGTGGAAGCCTGACCTACCGCCTGCCCGCCCTGCCTCAAGCCAGGGTCGGCACCCGCTTTCAGTGGCAAAGCGGGACCGAAGTCGACACTAACAGCAACGTCCGGCAGGACGCCTATGCACTGGTCGACCTGATGGCCAGCTACGACTTCGATGACCATTGGAGCACGTCGTTGAACATGAACAACGTCACCGATCAGAAGTACCTGCTGTCGCTGTATCAGTCCGCTGGTTCGACCAACTACGGCTCACCGCGCAACCTGACGGCATCGGTGACCTGGAAGTATTAAGTTGATGTTGCCTATTTGAGAATCGCGGCTGTCGCGAAGCAAACACAGACCTGTAGGAGCTGCCGAAGGCTGCGATAGCGGTGCGTCAGGAGTATCGCCATCGCAGCCTTCGGCAGCTCCTACAGGAGTTTGCAATAGATGCCCCGAGGCGACCTTCCGCCTCGGGACACTGGACTCAACGATTACGCGTCACTCTCCAGACGGTGTTGGCAAGATCGTCAGCAATGATCAATGCACCTTTCGGGTCAACGGTCACACCCACCGGACGACCGCGGGTTTTCCCGTCAGCACCGCGGAAACCGGTCGCAAAATCAACCGGTTCACCCGCAGGGCTACCGTTGTTGAACGGCACGAAGATCACCTTGTAGCCCACCGGATTCGGACGGTTCCAGCTGCCGTGCTCGCCGACAAAAACACCGTTGGCAAACTTGTCGCCCATGGCCGGAATGGAGAAGTCTACGCCCAGCGCCGCAACGTGCGAGCCGAGGCTGTAATCCGGCTTGATCGCCGAAGCGACCTTGTCAGGGTTTTGCGGCTGCGCACGCGGGTCGACGTTCTGGCCCCAATAACTGTAAGGCCAGCCGTAGAAACCGCCCTCCTTCACTGACGTCAGATAATCCGGCACCAGATCAGGCCCCAGCTCGTCACGCTCATTGACCACCGTCCACAACTTCCCGGTTTCAGGCTGAATGGTCAGTGCTGTCGGGTTACGCAGGCCAGTCGCATAAGGTTTGTGCGCCCCAGTCTCGGCATCGATCTGCCACACCATAGCGCGATCAATCTCGACTTCCATGCCCCGCTCAGTGATGTTGCTGTTCGAACCAATACCGACATACAGATAACGGCCATCCGGACTAATGGTCAGCGCTTTGGTCCAGTGGTGGTTGATCTGCGACGGCAAGTCGGTGAGTTTGGTCGGAGCGCCGCTGGCTGTGGTCTGTCCGTCCTGGTAATCGAAGCGCACCAATGCGTCCTGATTGGCGACGTAGAGCTTGCCATCAGCAAACGCCAGGCCATAAGGCGCGTTGAGATCTTCAGCGAAAATCGTCTTCGTCTCGTAATTGCCGTCGCCGTCTGCGTCACGCAGCAACGTCAGACGATTGCCGCCTTTGACCTGCGTATTGCCCTTGGCCTTGATCACACTGGCAATCACGTCCTTGGGTTTGAGCTTGGCCGCACTGCCGCCGCGCCCTTCTGCGACGAGGATATCGCCATTGGGCAGAACGAGGGTCTGACGCGGAATTCTCAAATTGGTCGCGATCGCCGTAATGCTAAAGCCCTCAGGAACCGTGGGTTTCTGATCCCCCCAAGCCACAGGTTCAGCAATCTTCATGCTCGGTAGCAGCGTGCGCTGCGGTTCCGGCAGTTTCGGATCAGGGCCACGTGCCTGAGTGCTTTCGCCATCGCCACCACAAGCACTCAACAACAGTGCCACGCTTATAAGCGTCAGTGCGCCTGAATGCTTCATTCCGCACCTCCCGAACGCAGATTGGTGAGCCCGGTCCACGCGGCAACAACGGACAACAGCGTCACGACTACCGATAGAATCAGCCCTGTGGGCATCATCGCCCAAGCGTCTTTCGCATGCTCAAACGCGTTGATCAAACCCAGTGCCCAAGTGACCAGCAGGAGCACGAAATACGCTACCGGACGGCCAGCCTTGTGGTCCGCACGGATCAGATTGACCAGTGCAAACAACAACGCCAAACCACAGAACAGTAGCCCTCCGGCAATCAGCCAGGAGGCAAAGTTGGCCCACTGAATCTGGTAGGTCTGGGCGTAAGCGATGTCACTCAGCAAAGCGCCGAGAAACAGCGGGACGGTACCGGCAAGCAAGATCGCGTGTAGCGGGCTCGGTGTAGTCCGGTAAAGGGGGTGAGTGGTAACGGTCACGGCGGCTCCTTATCGTTGAGCGACCCTGAGCAATAACCAGCGCAAATGCACTGGCAGACAGGGCCGCGCTGACTGCGCAAAGAAAAGGATCGTTGTGCCGACGCGTTAGTTCAGTGCAGTTCGTGTCGAAATGTTTTGAAAAACAGTCTGAAAAATAGATTATCCAGTTCGTCCATAGGCTGAGCGTTCGTAATACTCGTGCGAGTTATCGGACACGCGTCAAGGCCAACAACAATCCCGAAACTGTGAATGCAACGTAAAAGGACTTCAAATGAAAACCGACTGGCAACAAATTCGGGACATGATGAACACCGTCATCGACAGCTGCGAACAGATCGAAGCGGCTGGATACCGCGAGGAGCATCGCAGCGCGACTGTTGAAATCCAGAACGTTCATTATTCAGTTCAGGACTTTTTAATCAGCGCCTGGACGCTACCGGAGAACATTCGCTACCAAATCATTCGCGAGCGCCATGAGCGTGGCGCTGATCTCCCCTATGTCCCGGAGGCCGCGCGCATTCTTGTCGCGATGGCGCAGGCCTGCTCGGAACTCGTCGGCGCAGCAGAGGCAGCTCCGGCCCAGAAAGCGATTGCTGGAATGAATCATTGGTTCAAGGCTTATGCAATACCCAATGTGGTAACTGCCATTGAGCAGGCGAAAACGAAGGCTCAAGGTTAGTTAATCCAAAGCCGTTCAGCCGCCTGCCTGCTAGCATCCATCCGATAAACCCGGCAACAGCCGGATCTGAATTCCAGGGAATCATTCTCTTGTGAACAACCGCCATACCGCAACGCCCGACAGGAGCACTCAGGACCTCATTAATGCGCGCAAGCTGATTGGCCGAAAGGTGCTAGGGGTTTTGCATGATCAATATTATTTCAATAGCGAAAAATGTCTGATCGGTAAAGGGTCGATTGAGTGGCAACTCGGCGAGCACGGTCACCTGTCAATGTATCTGCTGAGTAACGGTGAAAGCGTGGGTGCGGATTTGCTCCCGCTTGTACCTCCCATCCCCTTCGACCTTGAGTCTGGAGACACCTGCTCGTGGCTTAGACAGGATTTACTTCAGGATCTAGAGGCCTCTCATCTGGTCAACATTGCCGTTGAAGACGTCATCGGAATGGTTGATACATGGCCAAATCAAAAAGGACACTTGGTGGGTTTCAAGATCCTCTTCATGACCGGAGACTTCATCATTTTCCTGAATCAAGGTGATGAGGAAGCCGTTCTGCTGAACGAACTACCCCCTGAGTCAGACGAGATAACAACAACCTGGGTGTCCCATATTGAGTAACGCTTGGGGACTCACTCTACAAACAGTGGAACCTGACCTGAAATCAATCCGGTGAATCGCGAGCATGCCTATACCCGGCGCCCTACACGCTCACTCACGTCATGAAACAGTTGGGTAGATCCGAACAATGGCTTTACTACTCGATAGAGAATTCGCCGAACACGAACTGGCCGAAAAAAACGAGCTTGATCTCAGGAATATCTCAACCAGGGTATGGCCGGTCGTCCTGTCCAGATGCAAAGCGATTGAGCTCCGCCTTTACAACGTAAAACTATCCACACTCAATGGAATCGAGAAGCTCACAAAGACGCGCCGCTTAAGCTTGGAGTGGGCGAATAAAATTGAATCGCTTGAACCTGTTTTCAGGTTGAAAGGTTTGACGCATCTGAAAATTGTAGACTTCCCAAATCTGCATCGACTTGACGGAATTGAAACCCTGAGCGAACTCACCGAATTACGTCTGTCCGGAAATCCGGGTGGGGGAGCTTCGCCGCTGCGCCTTGACTCAATCGAGTCGGTATCGCGTATTCCCAATCTCACCAGGCTTTCCATAGCGAATATGAAGCTCGAGACCGACGACATTTCCAGCCTTGCTCGCTGCTCGAACCTTCGGTATTTGAGCCTGACAAATCAGTTCCAGCGGACGCAGATCGCATTCCTTGCAGGCAAGTTAAACGCGCAGCTCGCTGAACCGCTGACTGCGCATGTAAAAACGCATCTGCGCTGCGTCAAGTGTGATGCCTTCACCTCAATGTTCACCGGGCGCAGAATGCCTTTCCTCTGCCCTGTTTGTGATGCGCCACGGTTTGAAAAACTGACTCTGCAGTTCGAACAGATGGTGGTCGACGCATCATCTGCTGACTGATCAGTCGGCATCTTCTTTACAGATTTACCGCTATCGCGAGCAAGCTCACTCCTACGGGGTTCATGTGTGCTTCACGGACACCGGGCGCCCTCTCACAAAAAAACACTTATCTGATTTGGAATACTTTTATCTGTAGGAGCGCGCTTGCCCGCGATAGCGTCAGCACAGCCAATATATTTATTGACTGAAAGACCGAATCGCGGGCAAGCGCGCTCCTACATGTCCCCGTTTGCTGGGCGCGCCAACACTCCGGCAACGGCAAGCAGCGACAACTTACTCACGCGCAATGCCCTCGTCGACTTTCGCCTTCGGCCTGACCCTTTCCACCATTCCCATGACCAGCACAAAGAACACCGGGACGAAAACCACTGCCAGGGTTGCCGTCAACATGCCGCCGATCACGCCGGTGCCGATGGCCTGCTGGCTGGCGGAGCTGGCACCCGATGCGAAGACCAGCGGCACTACGCCGAGGATGAATGCCAGCGAAGTCATGATGATCGGTCGTAGCCGCAGGCGCGCAGCGTGAATGCTCGCCTCGACCCGACCCATGCCCTGGTCATGCAGGCTCTTGGCAAACTCGATGATCAGGATGGCGTTCTTCGCTGAAAGACCAATGATGGTGATCAGTCCCACTTTGAAAAACACATCGTTGGGCATGCCGCGCAAGGTGACCGCCAGCACCGCACCGATGATCCCCAGCGGCACCACCAACAGCACCGCAGCCGGAATCGCCCAGCTTTCATAGAGCGCGGCCAGACACAGAAACACCACCAGCATCGACAGGCCGAGTAACAGCGGTGCCTGACCGCCCGAGATACGTTCCTGCAACGACAAGCCAGTCCATTGCAGGGCAAAACCGGATGGCAAACCCGAAGCCAGACGCTCCATTTCTTCCATGGCCTCCCCCGTGCTATGACCCGGCGACGGCTCGCCGGACAGGCTCACTGAGGGATATCCGTTGTAGCGATTGAGCTGCGCAGGCCCTCTGGTCCAATTGACGTTGGCAAAGGCCGAAACCGGGACCATGCGGCCCTGACTGTTTTTGACCTCCAGCTTCAGCAGGTCATCCACCTGCTGTCGGCGATCACCTTCACTTTGTACGATTACTTGCTGCATGCGACCCAGATTCGGGAAGTCATTGACGTAAGCAGAACCCAACGACGTCGACAGCACGTTGGCGATGTCGGCAAATGAAATGCCCATGGCATTGGCTTGCTGACGGTCCACTTCAATGTTGACCTGCGGGGTTTCCGCCAGAGACGCCTCGCGCACGTTCTGCAGAATCGGACTTTTACTGATCCTGCCCAGCAGATCGTCACGCGCCTGTCGCAATGCGTCGTAGCCTTGTGAGCCACGATCCTGCAAACGCACCTCGAAACCACCCGATGTGCCCAGCCCTTCCACCGGTGGCGGCAGCAGACTGAACACCATGGCGTCTTTCAGGCCAAAAAACACAGCGCTGGCGCGGTCGGCAATGGATTGCGCAGAATCCTGTGCAGCCCGTTCCGACCAATCCTTCAAGGTGGTAAACGCCAGCGCTGCGTTCTGCCCGCTCCCGGAAAAGCTGAAGCCGAGAATCATCACCGTGTTGGCGATACCGGGTTCCTGCGCGTTATGCGCCTCGATCTGTTTGGCGATTTCAATGGTGCGGTTCTGGCTGGCGCCCGGCGGCAGTTGAATATCCGTGATGGTGTACCCCTGATCCTCCACCGGCAGGAACGAGGACGGCAGACGGGTGAACAGCGCACCCATGATGCCCACCAGCACGAGGAACACCAGCATGTAGCGACCCAACTGGCGCACCGCTTTGCTCACCCAGCTCTCATAGCCGTCGCTAAAACGCTCGAAATGCCGGTTGAACCAGCCAAAAAAGCCTTTCTTCTCGTGATGTGAATCGGCAGAAATCGGCTTGAGCAAGGTCGCGCACAGTGCCGGAGTCAGGCTCAAGGCAAGAAACGCCGAGAACACAATGGCGACGGCCATGGAGATGGAGAACTGCTGATAGATCACGCCCACCGAGCCGGGCATGAAGGCCATGGGGATAAACACCGCGGTCAGCACAAGCGTGATGCCGATAATCGCGCTGCTGATTTCGGTCATGGCCTTTCGGGTAGCCTCCTTGGGCGACAACCCTTCCTGCACCATCAGCCGCTCGACGTTCTCCACTACCACAATCGCATCGTCCACCAGAATGCCGATGGCCAACACCATGCCGAACAACGTCAGGACGTTGATCGAAAAACCAAGCACATACATCACGGCAAATGTACCCATCAAGGCAACCGGCACCACAAGAGCGGGAATCAGCGTGTAACGAATGTTCTGCAGGAACAGAAACATCACGAGGAATACCAGCACCATGGCCTCGACCAGGGTGTAGATGACTTTGGTGATCGATACTTTGACGAAGGGCGAGGTGTCGTAAGGGATGTCGTATTTCACCCCGGCCGGGAAGTACCGGGACAGCTCATCCAGTTTTTCCCGCACTTGAGTCGCGGTGTTCATGGCGTTGCCCGCCGGGGCCAACTGCACCCCCACCGCGACTGAGGCCTTGCCGTTGAGCCGGGTGGCGAAGTTGTAGTTCTGGCCACCGACTTCAACCCGGGCCACGTCGCCGACGGTCACGTTGGAGCCGTTGGGGTTGGCTTTAAGCACTATCGAGGCGAATTCCTGCGGCGAGCTCAACTGCCCTTTGACCATGACCGTCGCAGTCAGCTCCTGATCGGATGAAGACGGCAAGTCGCCGATGCTCCCGGCTGAAACCTGCACGTTCTGTTCGGAAATCGCGAGACTGACGTCAGCCGGTGTGAGGTTGAACGCCACGAGCTTCTGCGGATCAATCCAGACCCGCATCGCGCGTTCGGAGCCGAACAACTGTGCTTTGCCCACACCATCAAGACGCTTGAGTTCGTTGACCACATTACGGGTCAGGTAGTCACTCAGGGCAATTTCATCCAGACGCCCGTCCATGGAGGTCAACGTCGCGATCATCAGAAAGCCCTCTGAGGTTTCCTCGATCTGCAAGCCTTGTTGGGTGACTGCTCGAGGCAAACGTGGCTCGACGACTTTCAGCCGATTCTGCACGTCGACCTTGGCCAGCTCGGGATCAGTGCCCGGCTGAAACGTAACGGTCATGGTGGCCGTACTCTGACTACTGCTGGAACTGAAATACAGCAGGTGATTAACACCGTTCAGTTCCTGCTCGATCAGGCTGACTACGCTTTCATCAATGGTCTGAGCGGACGCGCCGGGATACGTGGCCGTCAGCTCGATTTGCGGTGGTGCGACGCTGGGGTACTGGGCGACAGGCAGTTTGGGTATCGCCAACAGCCCCGCGAGCACAATGAACAATGCGATGACCCAGGCAAAGACCGGCCGATCAATAAAAAACTGCGGCATTACTTCTGCTCCTGATCGGAGGCTGGCGCACCCTGTTCTTCAGCGGTCACTGCCGCTCCGGGCTGAACATGCTGCAGACCCGACACCACCACCCGGTCTCCCGCACTGAGACCGGTTTTCACGATCCAGCGATTGTTCTGCACGCCACCCAGCTCAATAGGACGCTCCTGAGCTTTGCCTTCCGCGTCGACGATCAGCACCAGCGCTTTGCCGGCTGCGTCGCGTTGCACAGCTCGCTGAGCGACAGTAATACCCTCTGCGGTACGCGCCTGATCCAGCGTCACCCGGATGAAACTGCCCGGCAACAGCTCGCTTTGCGGGTTGGGAAATTCGCTGCGCAGCACGATCTGGCCGGTACTTTCATCAACGGTCAGGTCGGAGAACAGCAACTTGCCTTTGATGGGATACGGGCTGCCATCCTCCTGGATCAGCGTCGCGGTGATCTGACCTTGTTCCAGTTGCTGCAACTGGCCTTGGCGCAACGAGCTGCGCAGCTCGCTGATCTGTCGAGTGGACTGATTGATGTCGGCATAGATGGGCTGTAATTGCTGAATGGTGGCCAGCGGGGTCGCGTCGCCCTGCCCCACCAGCGCGCCTTCAGTCACCATTGCCTTGCTGATACGCCCGGAAATGGGCGCGGTGACGGTTGCATAGCCCAGGCTCAAGCGCGAGCGTTTGAGGGCCGCGCGGCTTGAAGCCACGTCCGCATCGGCTTGCAGAAAACTGGCGCGGGCGTTTTCAGCCTCCTGGCGGCTCACGGCGTTGATCGTCACCAGTTCGGCGTAGCGTTCTGCCTGCAAGCGGGTTTGATACTGGTTGGCTTCTGCCTTGCGCAGAGCGGCCTCAGCGCTGTCGACATCCGCCTGAAACGGCGCAGGATCAATGCGAAACAGGACATCGCCCTGTTTAACGTCAGTGCCCTCGCGATAAACCCGCTGCAGCACGATACCCGCGACTCGCGCACGAACCTCGGCGGTGCGCGGCGAAACCAGACGCCCATTCAGTTCTGTGGTGATGGTCAGGGGCTGAGTCTTGACGGTCTCGACGCTCACGTGTGGCGGTGGCATTTCCTGCCGCGCAGGTGGCTCACCACAGCCGGTCAGCGCAACAAGACCGGCACACAACAGCAAACGGCATGGATCGAGACGAAAAAAAGACTGCATGATGGCGTTCCCCTGAAGATAACGCCATGCTAAAGACGCGCGCCAGGGCGCATGTAAACAAGTGTTGGAAAGATGTGAAGAAGTGTTAAGGCTTCGTACCAACATGGCACGCCATGGTTATGCTGCTCACTTTGCGAAACGGCCCGAAGAATGACCAGGATAATGCTTGTCGAGGATGACGCGGCGCTGTCTGAGCTGATTGCCAGCTACCTGCAGCGCTTCGAATACGACGTGACGGTGATCAACCGTGGCGACCGGGCGCTTGAAGGCATGCATCGGCTGCGGCCGGACCTGGTCATACTCGACCTGATGCTGCCAGGGCTGGATGGCCTGCACGTATGCCGGCAACTGCGAGACGAAAAACCGGGTTTGCCCATCATCATGCTGACCGCCCGCGACAAGAGCGACGACCAGATACTGGGTCTGGAAACCGGTGCCGATGATTACGTTGCCAAGCCCTGTGAGCCCCGCGTGCTATTGGCCCGGATTCGCACGCTGTTGCGACGCAGCACACCCGCCGCCACACCTTGTGAAAACAGCCAGCAAATCGTGCTAGGCCAACTGCTCATCGACCAGACTGAGCGTCAGGTGCAATGGCGCAAGCAAGACGTGGAATTATCGTCAGGTGAATACAACTTGCTCCTGGTACTTGCTCGTCACGTGGGTGAAGTCCTGAGCCGGGATCAGTTGATCCAGCAACTGCGCGGCATCGAGTTCAATGGGGTCGATCGATCGGTGGATGTGGCCATTTCCAAACTTCGGCGCAAGTTCGAAGACGCTCCGGGCGAACCGCGCAAGATCAAAACCGTCTGGGGCAAAGGTTACTTGTTGAGCCGTTCCGAATGGGATGAGTAACCCGTTCACCGCCCTGTCCTCCTTCTGACCTTCACAGTTGATCAATCGCCATGTTCAAGATGCTCGCCCGGCTTTACCTGATCATGCTGGTGACGTACGGCGTAGCGCTGTATACCGTGCCAGAACTGGTGCTGAAACTGTTCGATGAGCGCACAGTCACCTACAACCAGCAGCAGATCAAAGGCACGCTGCGGCTGATTCAGGTGCGTTTCATGCACACACCGCAAAACCAATGGCCCGCGCTCGAACGCGAGCTGCATGAAGACTTTGCCCCCCTGCAGCTCAGGGTCATCCCGCTGACTGATGCGAGCCTGAGCGACAGCGAGCGAGCCGACCTTGTGCAAGGCAAGAACGCCGTGCGCAGAGGCTATTACGGCGAATGGGGAACGGCCTTGACACTGCTGCCCGGTGATAAAGTCATCAAGCTGGTATCTCCGGATCCCCCTGTCGATATCAACGTTATCTACTGGCTGATGAATATACTGGTGGGTGCGGCACTGCTGGCGTGCCTGTTGGTCTGGGTCTGGCCACACTGGCGTGACCTGCAACGACTCAAGCGCACGGCGATGATGCTGGGCAAGGGTAACCTCGCCGAACGCACGCAAATATCACCGCGCTCGAACATCGGCGACCTGGCCCAGGTGTTCGACAAAATGGCTCAGGACATCGAAGGCCTGCTCAATCAGCAGCAAGAGCTACTGAATGCCGTCTCCCATGAACTGCGCACGCCTTTATCAAGGCTGGAGTTCGGCATGGCGCTGGTCATGGCCGACCCGCTGGAGCCGCCGACAAAACTGCGGCTTGAGCAGATGCTCAATCATGTGCGGGAGCTGGACTCGCTGATTGACGAACTGCTCTCCTATACCCGCCTGCAATCACCCTATCAACGTCCAGACCTGCAAGAGGTGCCCGTGCAGGCGTATCTGGACAGCGTACTGGGCGGCTTTATCGAAGAGCAGGAAAGCCGGCACTTCAGCTTGATTCTACAATTTGAAACCACCCCGGAACGGTTCGTGCTCGACCCGCGCCTCACCGCACGGGCACTCCAGAACCTGATCAACAATGCGATTCGGTACTGTGAAAAGCAGGTCAAGGTCAATGCGCGCAGGCATCCTGAAAACGGCCTGGTGTTCAGCGTCGAGGATGACGGCATCGGTATCCCTGCCAACGAGCAGGAACGCATCTTCGAGCCGTTTTACCGAATGGACAGAAGCCGTGATCGCGATACAGGCGGGTTCGGGTTGGGGCTGGCAATCAGTCGACGCGCCATTGAATGCCAGGGCGGGAAAATCACGGTGGGGACATCGGCAATGGGGGGTGCAAAATTTGAAGTGTTTTTGCCGACCTCAACAGACAGATAAGCGCATGTAAGGGTATTGCCCTGTAGTCAACCGAACCGGACGTATCATGAGGGTTTCTTAAAGGAGTTTCACGCAGTGTCACAGAAGCACATACGTCCAATCGCGATCTGCATCTTTCATCATCGTGGCAAGATTCTGGTCAATCACTTCTACGACGACGCGAAACAACAAACCCTTCACCGCCCTATCGGTGGAGGTATTGAATTTGGCGAAAGAAGCTCTGATGCCATTGTCAGAGAGGTACAGGAGGAAATGGGACTGACCATCCACGCGGTACGTTTGCTTGGAACACTGGAGAGCATCTTCATCTACGCCGGTAAACCAGGACATGAAATCGTTCAGGTGTACGACGCAAAGTTCGACGATGTACTGGTTTACGAAAAACTGTGGCTGGACGGCCAGGAAAGCGATGGTGCCCCTTTCAAAGCCAAGTGGTGCGACAGCACTGACTTCAGCCCCGAATCCCCGCTGGTCCCCGAAGGGCTGCACGACTTGCTCAAATCCCTTTCTTTGTTGAATTAGCAGGGCTAGAAACTCTAAATCGTCATCCTTCACGCAGAACTCCAAGAGATCGCAATGGACATTGAACGTCTCCTGAAAAAGCGACAACTGAACGTGCAAGAGCAAAATGCCTTGGTTGCACACCGGCTCAAAGGTGTCGCAAAGAGCTGGCTGGAACTGGGAGTTCCTATTGCACTGGCACGGTATGGAGAGAGCCAAGGGGTCGACTGGTCAAAAACCATCGTGCTTGAACTTGATGTCGACTTTCCCGGCATGCCAAGTCTGTTCGGTCTTTTACTGACCCAAACCGACGAGTTCATCGCGTTTGAGATGTACACCGATAGCACTCATCAGCACGTTGAATCGGTGGATCAATGGGAGAATGTCTCGGCTGATCAAGACTACGCGATCTCAAAACGCGGCACTGGAAAAGGCTTCGCTGCAATTGCTCTACAGGTCAGACGTGAACTGATTACAAAGGCGGACGCTGCAACTTGACCCACTCCTGCACACTCGGCCGTTGCCACTGGCGCTGGGCGTATTCCACCAGCCCAGACGGTACCGAGCCGCCATTGAGTATCAGACGGTTCAGCATCACGGCCAGATCCACATCGGCAACCGACCATTGGCCAAACAAGTACTCGGGGCTATCCGCAAGCAGCGCTTGTGCAGCACTAACCAGCCTGCGTTTTGCGGACTCGCCATCGGGCGATAACGGGCCTGCCTTCAAGCCATAGAACACAACCAGTGTGGATCGCTCCTTAGGGGACTGGTCAATTGCGAGTCAACATACAAGCGCAGGCTATTCACAGGGTCATCTCCTTATGCAGAAGACGACACGCTACGAGGTTCATGGAGATAAATAAATTCATGATTTTCATGGGCGTATTCCAATGCGGAATAAAGACAGACACGCTTGCGCGTTCGCGTTTCGCCAAGAACAATAACGCGCCTGAACACGATGAAATAAGGACATTTTCCTTGAATAAAAAACAACGAGACGACCTCAGCAAGTTTCTCAGCTATGTGCTGCGCCACGGTCCTGAATCCATTGGGTTAACACTGGATCGCGACGGTTGGGCCGACATCGGCAACCTGATCGAAAGCGCCGGACAGCACGGCCAAACGTTTGATCGCCCGATGCTGATCGAGGTAGTGGATACCAATGAAAAGAAGCGTTTCACGGTCTCCGAAGACGGCCAGCGTATCAGGGCTGCGCAAGGTCACAGCACCGCACTTGTTCAGCTGCAACATGATGAAAAAGTGCCGCCCGCTGTGCTTTATCACGGCACCGCCGAGCGTTTCATGGCGTCCATCGAGGCACAAGGGCTGATCCCTGGCGGCAGACATCATGTTCATCTCTCGGAACATCAAGAAACCGCCGTCGAGGTAGGCAAGCGGTATGGAAAGCCCGTTCTGCTTACCGTAGACACTCAAGCCATGAGAAAAGCGGGTATGCAGTTTTTTCAGGCTGACAACGGCGTGTGGTTGGTGGAGTCTGTGCCGGTTGAGTTTCTGAGCAGAACTTCAGTTGAGTCTTGGCTGCGGTGATTCAGTTCTATCGTC